>JANNNL010000048.1:0-3493 GCA_031398525.1 Actinomycetes bacterium
CGGCCCAGGCGTCCCACATCGGTTGCAACACGTCGGCTCGACCCAACCACCGGTGGAACTCGGCATACACGGGGACGTTCAGGTAGGCGGCGATGGCGAACTTGCCGGCAGCACGCACAACATCGGCGTTCTCGCTGGGGCAGCAGAAGATCCGGGCGACGATCTCCTTGTCCGCTCCACCGGCTGCGTCGCTCACGACACCGGCCACCTTGATCACGTCGGCGGGCGACAACCAGTTGATGATCGCCCCGTCGCCTTCTCGCGCAGCGAGTTTCAGCATGCCCTCGCGTAACGCAGCCACCAGGATCGGCGGCGCCTGCTCGGGCCGCACCCCGAGGCGAAAGCCCTGTACCTCGAAGGTGTCGTACTTCTTGGACACCTTTTCGCCGCTCAGGGCGTCACGCAGAAAGCGCACCACGTCGCGCACTTTCTTGTACGGCTCCACGAAAGGCACGCCGTTCCAGCGTTCGACGATCACATTGCTCGACGATCCGATGCCGATGGCGAACCGGCCGGGGGCGGCATCGGCCATCGATGCAACGCTCTGAACCATCAACGCCGGCGACCGCGTGAACGCCGGGACGATGGCGGTTCCGAGTCGCAGTCGGGGCTCCCACGCCGCGGCCATCGCCAGCGGGGTGAAGGCATCTGCGGCATCGGCTTCGGCCGACCAGATATCGGTATAGCCAAGTTCGACCAGCTCAGCGAGCCTGTCACGATGACTGTGCAACGGGCCCGGCAGCGGGACAGTCATACCCGGACGGACGGGCAGCGGCGACGCAGTGCTCATGTCGAGACTCCTTGTTCGGTTCCGGCCGAGCCGGGATGGTTCTTCCAATACCGCACGATGCAACTCTGACTGGCGACGGCCAGCAGGGTGCCATCCTCGGCAAACATGTGGACCTCGCCGTGGCCGAAGCCACGCGCAACGGCATGTACTCGGATGTCGAGCAGCACCCACTCCGTAGGCACCAGTCGGCCGAGGCGAAGCGTGTTATCGAGGCTGTTCCCCCCACCTTGAATGCCCAACGCCTGCCCCACCCCCAACGGTACGAAGTCGCCCAGCACGGCCAGAGCGGCGGCGTCAACCCCGTCGAGCACCTCGGGAAGTCGGGCCCACATCAACGTGCGCCCATCGCCAATGCCCTCGAGATGATCCCAGTGCCGCCACTTGACCATCTTCTGCTCGAAACGGGCGTTGATCGTGCCCTCCTGGTCGCCGCGTAGCGGTCGCGCCATGCAGTCCTCAGGCCGCGGCACGTCGGCCGGGAACTCCACCCATTGGCCGGAGCGATCGAACGGACGGTCGCCGAGTGCGGCATTGACGGTCAAGATCTCGCGATTGCCGACGTGGCAGACGGCCCGCGCTTGGGTCATGACGTGGCCCTCGACCGCCAGCGTGACGTCGATATCCATGAACTCGCCCGGCCGGGCGAACGACAGGTATTGCCCGGTGGCCCAGACGCACTGGCGACCCGATGCGCCTTCGAGCGCGGCAATCGCCGCCGCCAAGCCACAGCCGCCGAAGAGAAACGAGCCGCCAGTACAGAGGGTCGGCACGACTTCGAGCACCCATCGAAACGGATTGTGCGTGGGCTGCAATCCCAGAAATGCCCGGCTGTCCATCGCCCGCCACGATACGTGTTGCACCCCGTCAACCGCCCGGTCGGCCCGCCGCGCCTGCCTCGCTCTACCCTGGACGGCATGGCTGACACCCCCTGGCTCGGAGACACCTGTTCGCTCGTCGACGCTTTTCGGAGCGGCGAGCGCAGCCCCACCGAGGAACTCGAAGCCACATTGACCGCCATCGACGCCAGCAGCCTCAATGCGTTCTCGATGGTCGACGCCGACGCGGCCCGGGCCGCGGCGTCCGCCGCCGACGTCAACCTGCCCTTCGGCGGGGTGCCGATTGGTATCAAGGAACTCGATCACGTCGAGGGATGGCCGAACACCGAGGCCTGTGTCGTGTTCGCGGACCGCGTCGCCACTCACACCTCGGTGATGGTCAGCCGCCTCCGCTCGGATGGCGGCGCGGTACTTGTCGGCCAAACCACGGCCTCAGAGTTCGGCGGGGTCAACGTCACTCGCACGGTGCTCAACGGGGCAACGCATAACCCGTGGCAGCACGGCCGCACCCCCGGCGGATCATCGGGCGGTAGCGCGTCAGCCGTAGCCGGCGGGCTGTGCACCATCGCCACCGGCGGTGACGGGGGTGGATCGATTCGCATTCCAGCCGGATTCACCGGCCTCGTCGGTTTGAAGGCGACCTTCGGGCGAATCCCACGGGCCCCGCGCACCCAGATCGGCAACTACACCGTCACCACCGGCTGCCTAGCCCGCAGCGTGCGCGATACCGCCCGGTGGTTCGACGTCTGCAACGGCCACGACGCCCGCGACCCGTTCAGCCTGGCTCGCACCGAAGGCTGGGAGGATGGCCTCGGTAGCCGCACCGCTGCCCTGCAAGGACTGCGCGTCGCAGTCGTCGCTGATTGGGGAGGGGCCGTCGTCTCGCCGATCATGTGGGAACTCCTCGAGGCCGCAGCCACCGATCTGATCGCCGACACACGCCTGACCCGCGTCGACGATGTCGAGACCCAACTGCCCCGGATGGGGGGCCGCCTGGTCGATCAGCGGAATGCTCGAAATCCAGACTGAGCTGGCCGAACACTGGCCGGGCTGCGCCGAGCAACTAACGCCAGAGATGCGGTTCGGCCTGCAGTCCACCGCCGGCGCATACGGCACCGAAGCCCGAGCGCGTATCGAGCGTCGCCGGATGGAACTCAACGACGCAATGGCTGCGCTCTTCGACCCGGCCAACGGCGTCGATCTCGTGATCGCGGCGAGCAACCCCGATGTCGCCTTCGACGCTGAGGGACCGTTGCCCGGGACGTTCGGCGGCATTGAGGCAGGCGCGGGCAACAACGGCCGCCTCACATTTCCTGCCAACCTCCACGGCAACCCGGCGATCTCAATTCCCGCGGGGACACTCGACAGTTTGCCGATCGGGCTGCAGGTCATCGGCCGCCACTTCAGCGAGCCGCTCCTCCTCGACCTCGCGCTAGCCGTCGAGCGGAATCGACCGTGGCCGCTGGTGGCTCCGGGTTCGCCGGTCTGACCGGCGATCGCATGCCGACATCCACGCCTGGGCCGGGACAGCGACAAAGATCCGAATGGTGGTTGATCGCCGGCGTCTTTTCGATTGTGACGATCGGCGCGTTCGAGGCAACGGCAGTGATCACCGCGCTGCCGACGATCACCGACGAGTTCCAGGGTGACTCTCTCTACGGTCTCACCATCGCCGTCAACTTGTTGGCCAACATCATCGTCATCGTCGCTGCCGCCATCGCTGCCGACCGCCACGGCCCCGGTCGACCATTCATCGTCTGCGCGGCGGTCTTCATCGCCGGTTTGCTGCTTTCGGGGGCGGCACCGGGCATGGGCATGGTCGTACTCGGACGCATCTTGCAGGGTTCGGGAGTCGGTGGATTCGTCA
>JANNNL010000066.1:0-2386 GCA_031398525.1 Actinomycetes bacterium
AAACCCACCGCCGGGCGCTCGCGTTTGATTTTCACCGGGGGGGCCCCCGGTTTTACCCATATTTGTTGGGGGTGGTTTAGCTCTGGCGGGGTACCGGGGGGGGGGGGGGGGGGGGGGCGGGGGCATTGGTGGCCCACCGAGCAACTTGCGCTTCTGAGTGTCGAACTCTTCACGGCTGAGCGTGCCGCGTTGCAGCATCCCCTCCAGCTTCTCGAGCTGTGACGCCGCGTCGGGCAGAGCAGCCGGGGTCGCGTTGTACATGCCGCCGCGGCGGCGCTCGTTCTCTTCCATCTGGGAGTGAATGAGGTTTTGCACCTTCTCGGGATGACGAATGTCGGTAAACCGAGACCGCCCTTCCTCTCCACCAGATTCGATGACCAGGTCACCGGCGCCGAGAATCCGTTCGAAGACCGACTGGCTGAAGTTGACGTTGTTGATTCGCTCCAGCGGCATCTCGATGCCGTTCTTGGCAATCACGCCCTGGCGAAAGATCAACCGATCGGAGGTGATCACGAAGTTGGTCGTCATCCACTTCAAGTACCGCCCAAGGAGCCACACCGCACACAGCACAATGGCGGCGAGCACGGCGAGCCTCAGGCCGTCTTTGTAGCCGGCGTCTTTGTCGACGCCGACCATCACAGCGACGGCGACCACGATCGAGGCGAGCAGTGCCCCTGCGGGCTCGGCGAAGTACCACCAGTGCGGGTGCAGGTCGAGCGCGACCGTCTCGTAGTCATTCAGCAGCTTTTTTGGGAACGGCATGCGACGAACTGTACTGACCGCCGCAGGTCTGTGGGAGCGATCCTCGCCGGATTGGCGACTCCAGAACGCCGGGCCCTCCACGGACCGTCGATTGAGTCTGGACGCGGCCGGTAACGTGACCGCGTGGAGCACGCGGCGCAACCGGTGGACGGTGCTGAGCAGTTGCTCGTCGGGCTCGATCGTGAGCAGCGGCAGGCCGTGACCGCAACCGAGCACCCATTGGCGATCATCGCTCCGGCTGGATCAGGGAAAACGACTGTGCTCACCCGCCGCATTGCGTACCGGGTCGCCACCAACTCCGCTGACGCCGACCACGTCGTTGCGCTCACGTTCACGCGGCAGGCGGCCGGCGAGCTTCGTCAACGGTTGTGGCGACTCGGAGTGCGCGGGCCGGGGTTGCGAGTCGGCACGTTTCACGCCGTCGCCCATGCCCTTCTTCGGCAGCGCTGGATGGAACAGTCACGCCGAGCTCCCACCCTGCTGGCATCGAACCGGCGGTTGCTCGCCGAGGTCATTGGGGCGCGCCACGATCCCGCTGAACTCACCGCCGTCGCCACCGAACTGGAGTGGTCGCGAGCACGGTTGGTCTCAACCGACCGATACGCAGACACGGCACGACGATCCGGGCGCCGGCCACCGGTCGACCTGCAGCGTGTCGCCGGCTATCTGTCGGACTACACGGCCCTGAAGAAACGCCGCGGCGTCGTTGACTTCGACGACCTCTTGGCCGACTGTGCCGCCGAAATTCGCGGTGACACGAGCTACGCGCAGATCGTACGGTGGCGATTTCGACACCTGTTCGTCGATGAATTTCAAGACCTCAACCCATTACAACACCATCTGTTGGAGGCCTGGCGGGGCAGCCGACCCGACATCTGCGTGGTGGGTGACCCCCGCCAGGCGATCTACGGATGGAACGGGGCCGACCCCCAGTTGCTCGAACGCATTGACGAGACCCTGCCGGGCGTCACCGTCATTCGATTGGTCCGCAACTACCGCTGTAGTCCCCAGATCGTGGCCGCCGCGGCCGGGGTGCTCCCTGCCGGCGTCGTCGACGACACGTCATCCATGCGACCCGACGGACCGATCGTCGAGACCACCGGAGCCATCGACGAGGCCGCCGAGGCTGAACTGGTCGCTCGCAGAGTCCGCATGATGCGCCCCCCGGGCGGGCGATGGTCATCGATTGGAGTTCTCGCTCGCACGAATGCCCAGCTCCCGGTGCTCGCTCGTGCCCTCGACCGCGTCGGGGTCCCCCATGTCGTGCTGGGGAGCGGCGGTCGCACCCGCCTCGACGACGTCACCAGCGGACTGATGGAGGAAGCTCGCCGAATCAAACGAGGCGGCGAACTCGCCGCCTGGAGTGCCGATCTCGCCGACTCCGAACTGGTCATCACCCATCTGACCCCCCCGCGCCCGATCGGCGAAGGGATCGCCAACACCGCCCCGGCCCAGCTTGCCGCCCGACTGGCCATCTCTGTCGCAGCACGTCGGTTTCTGGCCGAGGTACCCGCAGGCGACGGCGCGGCCTTCGCCGACTGGTTCCTACTCGGTGCGGGTGAGGCGGTGCCGCGTGACGCGGTCGAGTTAGCAACATTCCACGCCGCCAAAGGCCGCGAGTGGC
>JANNNL010000073.1:0-2615 GCA_031398525.1 Actinomycetes bacterium
GTCGCCGCATGAGACCGAACAATGCGTGACACTTTCGATCGACCCGACCGCTGTGAGTTCTTCTGTGAGCCATGCAACCAGATGATCGCCACCCACATCAACGGGTTGTTCACCAACCCACGACGCGGATCCACCCAACGATTCTGTAGCCCCTCGTGCCGTCAAGCCGCCTACCGACGCCGCCAAGCCGGCGTCCCCGAAAACACCCCAGCCCAACGAAACGGAGGCCGAAACCGGCAACTCAAAAACGGGGGTTGACAAACGATGTCTCATTACAAGTCCTTACAGAGCCGAAGCCCATCGTAGATAGCGGCGTGGATGTTGCGATTCTCGACCGCGTCGCCGATACGGAAGAGTTGGAACGTGCCATCGGAGTGACGCACCGTCGTTTGCGGCCGACCGTTGACGAGGGCGTGGTAGTCCACCGCTCCCCCATTCGATGACCGTCCGCGCAGCTCGTGGTAGAGCTCGTCGCTCGCCGCCGCGCCGAAGTCGACGACGACCTGATCGACGACCCGTTCGACGCGGTGGTCGGTGTGATCGGAGCCGAGCGTGGCGACGAGTCGCCCGTTAGCCCGGCGCACCGCCAGCAGGCGTTGGTTGAGGGTGATGCGGGTGTCGGTCTCGTTGAACGCCTTGGCGTATGGCACGTGGTTGAGGCCGCCGACGGCGATGCCGAACATTCGCTCAGGCGTGACGATCTCCAGCGAAGTCCCGGGGGTGCGAGCGATCATCTCGGCCGCGGTCAGCGCCGAGTGGGTGCCGTTGTCATCAAAGAACAGCACGTCACCGGCCGGCTTCACGTCCCCGCCGATCACGTCCCACCCGGTACCCACCAGCTCCGCGCCCGACTCCAAGGGCGGCAACTGCGGCAGGCCGCCGGTGGCGATGATCACCACGTCGGGGTGCAGCGCGGCGACCAGCGCAGCATCGGCAAACGTGTCGAGTTGCAGGTCGACGCCCAGGCGGGCCATCTCGGCAAGGCGCCACCCGACGATGCCCAACAGATCGCGCCGCCGGGGATTGCGGGCGGCGAGGGCCACTTGGCCACCGGCGAACGGCATCGCTTCCACCACCGTGACGTCGTGACCGCGCTCCCCCGACACCCGTGCTGCCTCCAGCCCGGCCGGGCCAGCCCCGACGATCAGGATCCGCCGCTTCACAACCGCGGCCGGGATGACGTGCGGCATGGTGGCCTCGCGGCTGGTCGCCGCGTTGTGGATACACAGGGCCTCGCCGGACTCGTAGATCCGGTCGAGGCAATACGTCGCCCCGACGCACGGGCGAATCTCGGTCTCGCGCCCCAACTGAATCTTTCGGACGATGTGCGGGTCGGCCAGGTGGGCGCGGGTCATGCCGACCATGTCGAGCTTGCCCTCGCGGATCGCGTGACGGGCCGTAGCCACATCATCGATCTTGGCGGCGTGGAGGACGGCGAGTTGGGTCGCCGCACGAACGGACCCGGAGAAATCGAGGTGGGGCGCGGCCGGCATCCCATGGATCGGGATCACACCAACCAGCGCGGCGTCGCTCTCGATGTGACCACGGATCACGTTGACGAAGTCGATCAACCCCTCGGCGTGGAATCGCCGCACGATGTCGAGCCCGGTCATCGTGTCGATGCCGCCGTCGAGCTGCTCATCGACCGCCATCCGCACCCCGACGATGTAGTCGGGGCCGACCCGTTTGCGAATCGCCCGGAACACCGCCAGCGCCACCGCCAGGCGATTCTCCAACGAGCCGCCCCACTCGTCGGTGCGCTGGTTGACCGTCGGCGACCAGAACTGGTCGAGCAGGTGCCCGTAGGCCTCCAACTCGATGCCATCCATTCCCCCGGCCTGCATCCGCTCGGCCGCGTCGGCGAAGTCGCCGATGATCCGCTCGATATCCCAGTCCTCGGCGGCCTTGGGAATGTTGCGATGGGCCGGCTCACGCATCGGTGACGACGAGACCACGGGCAACCAGTCGTCCTGCCCCCAGCCGGTCCGTCGGCCGAGGTGGCTGATCTGGATCATCGCCGCCGCCCCATGCTCGTGGATACCGTCCGTCATCTCACGAATCCATGGGACGATCGCGTCGTCGTAGGCGTGCAGGTTGCCGAACGCCGGTGGGCTATCGGCCGAGACGATCGCCGTCCCCGCGGTCATCGTCAAGGCCAGGCCACCCTTGGCTTTCTCCTCGTGATAGAGCCGGTAGCGGGTCTTAGGCATGCCGTCTTCGGAGTACGCAGGCTCGTGCGAGCTGGAGAACACCCGGTTGCGCAGGTGCAGATGCTTCAGCTGGAACGGCTGCAGCAGCGGATCATCGGACACAGTGGTGTTCCCCCAGGGAGCGTCGTCGAGGCGCCTAGTCTCGCGTGGCCGACGTCGCAGCCCGTACTCTCGGGAGCACCATGCAACTTCCCTACTTCGATAGCGCCCGGCTACGCGCCGAACTCGACGTGATGGCGATGGTCGACGACCTGCGCGCCGGGCATCGCGACCCTGCTCCCGAGATGGAACGGGTGTACCTCACCGAGCCGGGCACCGACAACGGCTACCTGGTGTGGCACGCGTGGGCGCCGGGCTCGATGATCGTCACCAAGATGGGCACGATCTTCCCCGGCAACCTCAATC
>JANNNL010000074.1:0-4206 GCA_031398525.1 Actinomycetes bacterium
TGCCGGACTCGCCGGTCAGGTGTTGTTCGGGCGGCATCTGCTCGGTCGGGTCGCGACCCTCGACCGCACATCATCGCTGAGCGACATCGCCTTGCCGCTACTCGGGCTTGCCCTCGCCACGACGGCCGTGAGCGTGGCGGGCTTCGTGCGGGTTGAACAACAGAAGCTGATGGGTGAGCTCGTCGCCAGATACGCCACCGGACAAGTCATCGAGGTGGCAACCGCAGCCGACCTGGTCGCCTTCGACTCGCCGACATTCCATAACCGTTTGCAACGCGCACGCACCAACGCCTCGGCCCGCCCAACTCAGATGGCCAACGGTTTGCTCGGCATGATCAACGCGCTGGTCAGTCTGACGGGTATCGCCACCGCACTGGCGATCATCGAACCGATCTTCCTGCTCATCCTCATCGTCGCATACCTGCCGCTCTGGCTGGCGACGACCCGGGCAAGCCGTGTCGCCTATGCCTTCTCGGTCGATCAAACCGAGCGCGACCGCCGCCGCGACTATCTCGCCATGGTGCTCACCGGCAGGCAGGAGGCCGCCGAGGTCCGAGCGTTTGCCCTGACCGGATTTCTTCGCCAACGGTATGACCAGCTGTACGCCGAGCGGATGCACGATCTTCGTCACATGGTGTGGCGCCGAACCAAGTCGGCACTCGCCGGCGGCGTGATCACCACCGTGTTGAACGCGGCCGCCATTGCCTGCCTCGCCCAGTTCGTGATCAATGGCAGGCTGTCGTTCGCGTCGGCCGGGGCCGCCGCCGCCGCAATCGTGTTGTTCGCCGGGCGGCTCGCCGGACTGGCCGGAGCCGCCGGATCATTGTACGAGAGCTCACTATTCATCGAGGACTTCACAACCTTCGTCGACGAAATGCCCAGGCTGACGGCCCGTCGGCCAACCGGCCACGCCCCGGCAAGCTTCGACCGGTTGGCCGTGAGAGACGTGAGCTTCGCATACCCGAGCAGGCCCGACCCTGTGCTGTCGAACATCTCGTTCGAGATAGGCCGCGGCGAGATCATCGCCCTCGTCGGTGAGAACGGTTCAGGAAAGACGACCCTGGCCAAATTGCTCGCCGGGCTCTATGCACCATCGACAGGCTCGATCTCGTGGGACGACACCGACCTGGCCACCTGCGACCCCGCGACCACCCATCAATCGATCGGCGTCATCTTCCAGGACTACGTCAAGTACATGCTCAGCGTGCATGAAAATATTGCGTCGGGCCGCAGCGAGCGCGCCGGCGACCACGATGCCGTCGCAGAAGCGGCTGCACGAGCCCGTGCGGACGAGTTCATCGCGGGCTTGAGTCGAGGGTATGAGACCCAGCTCGGTACCCAGTTCTGGGGCGGCCAGGAATTGTCGATCGGGCAATGGCAGCGAGTCGCCCTCGCCCGGGCGTTCTTCCGGGACGCCCCGTTCCTGATCCTCGACGAACCGACCGCGGCGCTCGACCCGCGGGCCGAGGCCGAACTCTTCGAACGCATGAGGTCGCTCTACAAGGACCGAACCGTTTTACTGATCTCTCACCGATTCTCCACGGTGCGCACTGCCGATCGCATCTATGTGCTGCGCGCCGGTCAGATCGTCGAGCACGGCACTCACGATGCTCTCATGGCCGACGACGGGCTGTATGCCGAGCTGTTCGCTCTTCAGGCCTCGGGTTTCGTCGAACCATGATCGAAGGATCGACGTGCCTCAAATTCGTCACACGCCGAACGATGCTCGCCGAGGCGATCGGCGACCTGGTCGTTGCCCACGACTCCCTCTCCCGATACGAGGTGACAGCTGGGACGACCGGGTCGTATGACGATGTCGACATCGTGGTTTTCGATCTCGACGACAGCGAGATCGTGAGCAGCGCGCTCGCGCACGGGGCGTTGGCATTCGAGGGCTGCCGGCGCGCTGGTTTCTACGACGAGTTCACGGTGCGACAGGCCCAAATGGCATTCGAAATCGGGGTTACGATCCTCATTCCGATGACGGCGCCGTGCGACCGAATCATCGAGTTGCTCACCGCTCCGCGACCCTTCGCCTCGGGAACCGCTACGGAGGGTTTGACTCGCGACCAACTCGGTCGACTCGGTTCCTTGACGGCGCGTGAGATCGAGACGATCCGTCTGTTGTCGCAGGGCCTTCCCGTCACTTCGATCGCTCGATTGATGTCGGTGGCTGAACATACAGTCAACTCGTACAAGCGGCGGATCTACGCGAAGCTCGACGTGCAATCCCAGGTTCAGGCCGTGTCGTTAGCGTCGGCCGCCGGGGTGCTCGACTCGCCAGCCGCGGCCGAAGGACTCAAGCGGTTCGGTGGAAAAGTGCCTCGCTAAGTTGACCAAGCCAGGCATCGTCGACATCGAGTCCCCACGGAACGTCGAGCCGGTACACGGGCGTCACCTCGACCAACGACGCCAGGCCGTCGAACTGCGCCGATGCGGTGACGGCATCGGTCCAGTTATGCACTCGAGGAATCCCCAGCAGGGCGAACAGCGCCTCGCGAACGCTTAGCTGCGTCAACGCCAGATCGGTGTCGGCCATCGACAACCTCGGGATGATGACTCGATCGAGGGGCATCAAGTCACGACTCGCCCGCTCGGGTGCCCAGAGCATCCGCCCGTCGAGCGAGAATCTCTCTTCTTCGACTAGGCCGTTGGCAAGCGCCTGCGACGTCGGACGAAGGCGCAGCGAATTCGCCCCGCGGTAGCAGCTGGTCGTCGACCCAGTTGTGTCGACGCGCAGGACGTCGTCGCTGACCAACGACGCCCCCGTCAGGCAAGCCATCGCCGCGATCGTCGACTTGCCGGCACCCGAGTTTCCGACCAGCGCCGTGACAACCGCATCGCGCTCGATCGCACTCGCATGCAGCACCGTGAGCCGTCGAAGCATCAACATGACCGCCAACACGGTGCCGCTCAGCAAAACCGACAGCCGTTCCTCGGGAACTCCCTGATTTAGCCGAACGTCGACGGTCGTCACTTCACGGTCGATGTGCAGATCGGCGAGGCCGTGGAGACGCAAGACGTAGTGACCAACCGGGGAGTCGCCGGTGCAGAAGAGTTCGTAGAACGGCTCGTCTCCGCCCAGGCTGGCGATCAATCGACCCTCGATCTGACACGCCTGATCAGTCGCGGCCGGGGTCATCACGATCATGAGATCGGCCGCTTCGCCGGCCATCGCAGGCGTACCCCAGTCAAGCGTTGTGTCGACGTTCAACCCATACAACCGCTGAATCGTCATCGGTCGAGCTCCAGTTCAAGGTAGTCAATCGACGATGCATCGAGGCTGCGGCCGTCGATGTCGACCCACGCATGGGCCAGCACTGCGTCCTCACCCCGACGCACGCCGATATGCAGAGTTGGCCTCAGCTTCCGAAGCCGCTGCCCGGTGACAAGACTCTGCCGCAGGCACGTTCCGTCGACCGGCCAGCGGTTCATCACGGTCGGGATCACGCGCAGGCGAGCGCGTGCCCACTCCGGCACCGTGGCGGGCGAACCCCCCGGCTCACCAGTTGGAGCAAGCGAAACACTGAACAGACGGGCGAGGCGTTCCAGCCGCACCGTCCGCACTCCGACCTCGGCGATGACGGCGAGCCCAAAAACCACCAAGTACTCACGCCGGATGCTCCACGACATGGCTCGGACAAGCCTGGCACGGTGAGCGATACGCACGATGGGCGTCCCCGGTGGTGAGTCAGGACGACTCACTCGGCGATCTCGAGAAGGCCGTGGCGCTCAAGGGACGAAACGAAAGCGGCGACGTCGTGCTCCGCCTGCGCGGCCGTGATCTCGTACTCCGCAATAAGTGCAGCGACCAGTTGCTCAGCTGATGTCCACTCGAGCAACAGGTGCCACATCATCCGGCCCGTGCGATTCGTACTGAAGTACACCGACGAGATGAGATCGAGCGCAACGACTTCGCCGCCCACATCTCGCCAGGTCACACCCTCGGTGCGAACGCGTAACCGGGCGAGGTGTGGTGCAGACATGGACGGCGACACTATTGCCCCGGCCGTTGCGGCGATCGTCGTCACCCTCGGAATGAGTCATCGGACTCGTGACGCCCGAATCCTCCTACGAGGTTGGAGCGCCGCGGAGATCGCCGTCGGCGGCCGGCCCTGCACCTGTATTCGTTACTTGATCAAGGGTGCCGATGATCTCAATCGTCGGCGGCTCATAGTCGTTGTGCTGGTTCATTTCCCGATTCTG
>JANNNL010000077.1:0-8316 GCA_031398525.1 Actinomycetes bacterium
TGTCGGGCATGGCGAGGTCGACCCAACCGGTGTGGGTGAGCATGTGGGCGTCGGCGCCGGCCTCGTTGCCTTCGACACTGCCCACCACCACGACGTTTCCGCCGATCTCAAGGACTTCGTAGACGGCTGACAGTCCGACGGGCGGCAACACGTCCCACTCGGCGGCGGGTCCTACCGTACGGGCCAGCGTGACCGAACCCGGTACCTCGACCGTGGCGGTGAACACCGATGTGCCTGCCGTGAAGAACATGCCGTCGCTGAATGGTGGGGGATCGATCGCCTGATGCGCTCCGTTGGTTGGGTCGTAGATCGACGCCAACTCCGGGCCGACGAGCATCAGTCTCGGGTCGGTGCCACCTATCCGGACGGCGTTGGTCACCTGAGCGAACAGCCCATCCGGGTCGGGCAGTGTGCGCCACGTTGCTGCGACCGGGTCGTATGCCGCCCCGTCGCCGACTCGCTGGAGATAGTCGGAACCGGCTTGATCCTTGGCTCCAACCCAGCCGCCGAGGACGACGATCTCGTGATCGGTGGCGACAACGACGGGGTCCCATCTCGGCGTGAGCGGTCCGAGGTCGAGGACTTCCCACTCGGCGCCGGGGACAACCGGAATCTTCGGGTCGAGCGGGGTGAGGTCGACCGCAGGAACCACCGACGAGGGCGGGCCCGCCGGTTCGGTTGTCGGTGGCGCGTTGTCGTCTATTGTGGTCGCGACCACTTCACTGGGAATTGTCGTTTCGACCGCAGGCGACGGCTCGACACTCGTTGCCGTGACCCGTGAAGTCAGCGTCGGCGCGTCGGTGGCGGGGGAGATCGTGACATCGGTCGATGGGGTGCGGCGGGCGACGATCACTCCGATGGCCACCGCGGCGGCGACGAGAGCGAGCGCCGAAACGATCGCCAAGGTCCGGCGGGGGCGCATCCCTTCAGGCCCGGCCGGCGTCAAGGTGATCGGGCGGTTGCCGTTGACGAGGTCGTCGTACGCCGCATCGGTGTCGGCGATGCGGCTGGCTTCGGCGACTAGTTTGTCGCGAGCTTGGCTGGCGAGCAGATCGAAGTTGTCCATTACTGCACCTCCCGGTGGGTTGCCGGCCCAGTGGGCTCGGCGAGCGTGGTGGCTAGCGTGTTGCGGGCCTTGAACAGGGTGGCTTTGACGGTTCCCTCGGCGATTCCGAGAACCCGGGCGACGTCGAGAACCGAGCGGTCTTCGAGGTAGTGGAGCACGACGGTGGCCTGCTGACGCTCGGGGAGGGCACGGACCGCGGCCCAAAAACGATCGTCCACCGGGTCGTTCGCGACGGAACTCGATGAAGTTTGCGCGGCAACTCGGGCGAGGGCCCGTCGTTCGCGTCCGAGCCGGCGCCCGCGGTCGGTGGCGAGGTTGGTGACAACCCGGCGGACCCACGCGGACGGGTTGTCGAGGCTCGCCCATGAGCGGTGGGCGCGGGACAACGCCTCGGCGGCCAGGTCGCGGGCGGCTTCCCGGTCGCCGGTGAGGGCGAGGCAGATCGCCACCAGGCGGGCGTGTTCGGCGCGGAAGAACGCCTCGAAGCTCTCCGACTCGCGATCCGGTGGTTTGGTTCGCATGAACTCTCCCTGTCGTGCAGTGAACATGTCATCAAGACGACAATCCGCCATTTCGGGTTTACCCGATCGGGAAATTCTCGGTCGGGCGCACGGGTGACCGGCGGTAGCGTCGAAAGCCTATGACCCCGCTACGCATCGGACCGTTGGAGCTGGCCGCTCCGGTGGTGCTCGCCCCGATGGCGGGGGTGACCAACGCTCCGTTCCGCACTCTTTGCCGCCGGTCGGGCCCGGGGCTGTTGTACGTCAACGAGATGGTCATGTCGGTGGCGTTGCTCCACCAGAACGCCAAGACCGAGAAGATGGTGTCGTTCGCTGAGGATGAGAATCCGCGCAGCCTGCAGATCTACGGCAGCGACCCGGCGATCATCGGTGAGGCGATCCGCCGGCTGTGCGACGCTGGTCGCGTCGACCACGTCGATCTCAACTTCGGTTGCCCGGCGGCCAAGGTGACTCGCCGCGGCGGTGGCGCGGCGATCCCCGTGAAGCGCCAGTTGATGCGGGCGATCCTTCGCCAAGCCGTTGCCGGGGCCGCGCCGTACGGTGTGCCGGTCACGTGCAAGTTCCGCATCGGCATCGACGACGACCTGATCACCTTTCTCGATACCGGTCGCGCCGCGGCCGAAGAGGGGGTGGCGATGATCGCCCTCCACGCTCGCACCGTCGAGCAGCACTACTCGGGCAACGCTCGGTGGGAGGCAATCGGCGAACTCAAAGCGGCGGTCCCCGAGATCCCGGTGCTCGGGAACGGCGACATCTGGGAAGCCGCCGACGCGCTGGCGATGATGGCCCGAACCGGCTGCGACGGCGTGGTCATCGGTCGCGGCTGCCTGGGTCGGCCCTGGCTGTTCGGCGATCTGATCGCCGCGTTCGCCGGCAAGGAAATCCCCGCTGCGCCTCGCATGGGCGAGGTGAAGTTGATCATGGCAGAGCACGCCAAGGGGCTCTGCGAGCACTTCGACCCGTACCTCGGTATTCGCCAGTTCCGCAAGCACGCCAGCTGGTACCTCACCGGCTACCCGGTCGGCTCCGAGGCTCGCCGCCGGTTCAGCATGGTCGAAAGCCTCTCCGAACTCGACGACCTGCTCGCCGACGTCGACAACGACATCGAACTCCCGCCCGGCGGAGCGCGAATCGTGCGTGGTCACCACAACGGCCCGATCCGGGTCGCGTTACCCGACGGATACCTCAACGACCGCGACGACACCACGCCTCCCGACGACGCCGAGGCCGCAGCGGCCTCCGGCGGCTGACGCGCGACACGAGCATGGTCACGACCTACGTTCTCGCCTCGGGTTCGCCGCGACGACGGGATTTACTGGCCCAGTTGGGCATCGAATTCACGGTCGACGCACCCGACATCGACGAGACGCCATATGCGGGAGAGTTCCCCATCGCCTACGTCCGCCGGCTGGCGCTCGGCAAGGCAATGGCAACGGCCGGTCGGTACTCGCGCGATGCGATCGTGATCGCCGCCGACACCACGGTGGCGCTCGGCGATCAGATGCTGGGCAAACCGGTCGACGCCGCCGACGCGGCGACGATGTTGCGGTCGTTGTCGGGAACGATCCACGAGGTGCATACGGGATTGGCGGTGGCCCGGGGCCAAGACCTCATCGTCGAGTCGGCGACTACGACCGTCGAGATGGTGGAGATCAGCGACGATGACATCGCCTGGTACGTCGCCTCGGGAGAGCCGTTCGACAAGGCCGGGGCGTACGCCATCCAAGGGGTGGGGGGAGTGTTCGTCGAGAGCGTCAAAGGGAGCGTCAGCAACGTCATCGGTCTCCCAATGACGTTGCTTCGCTCGGTCGTTCGGCGGCTGAGCGCCGAACTTATGGTTCCCACCACAACCTGTTGACTCAACCCGCCGAAGCGGATCTCGTACGACTTTCGGGTCTCTCTGCCGGGGCTTCAAGACCGTGCGTTCATCATGCCGACAGGTCGTGGAAAACGGAATGGGCCGACCGACCCGATGGGCTCAAAAAGGCATGGGCCGTTCGACCCGTCGCTGGGGAAACTGCGATCGACACCTGGTCGCTTGGGTCAAATGACCTGGTAACGACCTACATTCGGGGGCCCGTCGAGCGGGCGATTGTCGATCAACCGTTGCTCGGTGACGGCGACCTCGGCGTTCGGACCGTCGCCTCCTGCCATCGCCGGTGCATTCCGTCTCCCGGTGTTGTCCGGAGCCGCGATGGGGCCTGCAGTGGGGCCCAATGCGTTTGCAATGGGTCAGCAAGCGACTGAGGCCCCTCGCCGGCGATGACATCTTGAGAAATCGTTGAGACTCGCTGTTCTCCGAATCGTTGCCCCAACAATGTTCGGCGTAGGTCGGCCGTTGGGTCGTTACATTTCGTGCCGAAACGGTAACAGCGAACGGTGCCGTCGGTTCGGCAATAACCACCCAACGGAGTGCAAACGCAAGTTAGCGTGAGGTTTGCGATCATTTAGACCACACATTGGACAATTCGGTGACGAACTCGTTACGATCGGGACGTGCTTTTCTCCCTGCGGCGGATGTCGCTCTTCGCGGTTGGTTGGTGAACGCAATGTCGGTTCGGCGGAATCCTGTCGCGTGTGGCGTATTTCTCGCCCTGGTCCTTGCTGCGCTCGGATCCTTTGCTGGATCGGCCGCGGCGGCTGATGGGGCCGCGTCGCGCTATGTGCCCGTCGGCCCGATCCGGCTGGCCGACACCCGGGCCCCTGCCAAGGGTGGATACGCCAAGCTCGACGTGTCGACGATCAGAGTGCCCGTCGCCGGCCGCGGCGGCGCCCCGAATGATTCAACGGCCGCCGTCCTCACGATCACTGTGACCGACTCCCGGGGCGCTGGGTACGTCTCGGTGTTCCCGGCGGGCACTCCACGTCCCGACACCTCCACGCTGAACCTCAACGGCTGGAACCAAACGGTTGCCAATACGACGTTGATTCCGCTCGGTGGCGGTGCCGTCGATATCTACGCGTCGGTTGGCGTGCAGATCCTTGTTGACGTGGCCGGCGCATTCGTACCGACCGGCGGCGCCGCTACGGCGGGCCGCTTCGTCGGTTTGGCGACCGGGCCAGCGCGCGTCTACGACACCCGCACCACCGGGCGGCCGGTGGGCGGCAACGGGATCGTGCGGGTTCCTCGACCGAGTTTCGTGCCGGCCGACGCGTCGGCGATCGTGGCCAACTTGACGGTCACGGCTTCATCCGGGCCCGGCTTTTGGACGGCATGGTCGGCCGGAGGCCCTCGGCCCGATGCTTCGGTGCTGAACACCGAGACATGGGATCAGACGCGAGCCGCGCTGACCATCGTTCCGATCTCGGCGCAGGGGTTCGACGTCTTCGGTTCGATCGGGGGGCACCTGCTGGTCGATGTCGCGGGCTACTTCACGGGGCCGTCGGCGGCAAACTCCGGCGAGGGGCTCTTCGTGCCGATCACCCCCGTTCGGGCGATCGACACCCGCCGGAATGGTTATGCCGTAGGTGCCGGTTCCGCAGTGGAATTCGCCGCGCCGCGGCAAGGAGCCGCGCTGGTCTACAACCTCACGTCAACCGGGGCGGTTGCCGCCGGATATGTGACCGCATACCCCGCCGGTACACCGCGGCCGAATGCCTCGATCCTCAACGCACCATCTCCCGGCTACACCGTGGCCAACTTGTCAGTGACTACGCAGTCAACTCGGGGTGTCGCACTGTTCAGCGCCGCTGGCGAACACCTGATGGCCGATGTCACGGGCTACTTCACGGGCACACCGGTTGCCGTAACCCTGCCGCCACCCCCGCCGCCCACCACAATTCCCGGCTGCGTGTCCGGTGACGTCGGCCGGATCAACACCGTCCGGGCCTCTGCCGGGGTGGCAGCGGTCCAGCCCGACGAGGTGGCTTTGAAGTTCGCCTGTGAATGGTCGAAGCGTATGAGCGACACCAAGTCGTTCAGCCACTCGCCCGGTTCGCAGCGTGACCCGGCCGTTGGTGGATGTGGAAGCGGCGAAAACATTGCGTACTCGTCGGGTAACACTGATCTGTTCCAGCTCTGGATCGACTCGCGGCCGCACTACGACAACATGGTCTACACGCCGTACACCCACGCCGCTATCGGCTACTACACCGGCCCGAATGGCACCTACGGCACGATGATCCTCGTCATCCGCTGCTGACGGTTCTGACGTTGCTGACCCCGTCGTGGGGTGACACGACGGCTGGCCGCGACGGCTCGACCCCTACGCTCACAGGATGCGAAATGGTCTGTACATCGCCCCGTTCGGTGAGCTTGCTGATCCCCGAGTCGTCGCAGAGGTTGCTCACGCGGCGGAGGCCGCGGGCTGGGACGGGTTGTTCGTCTGGGATCACATGTTGCGGCCGGTCGAGCAGGCAACCCATTTGGGCGACCCGTGGATTTCGCTCGCCGCCGCCGCCGTTGCAACCGAGCGGATCCTGCTCGGCCCGCTGGTCACCCCTCCGGCCCGTCGCCGCGTCCACAAGCTGATCCGCGAGACGATTGCCGTCGATCGGCTCTCGAACGGTCGGCTGATTCTGGGATTGGGGCTCGGAGTCGATTCAGGCGGAGAGTTGACCCGATTCGCCGAGATGACCGATCCGTTCGAGCGCGGTGATCTGCTCGACGAGGCTGTCGCTGTACTGGAAGCGGCGTGGACCGGCGACGAGGTCAACCACCATGGCCGGTATCTGACGGTCGACGGGGTGAGCTTCCTGCCCCGGGCGTTGCAGGAGCCGCACGTCCCCATGTGGTTTGCCTCGCGAGGAAATGCGCCCCGTCGTCCGCTGCGGCGGGCCGCGCATCACGGCCAGGGGCTCCACGTGGTCGATGCCGATCGCGACCAGATCGCTCGGATGATCCAAACGATCATCGAAGAGCGGGGGTCGATCGATGGGTACGACATCGCCTTCAGCATCCCACCGGGCACCGCCGATGAGCACGCCGGCTGGGGCTTGACCTGGGCATTGCATGGAACCGGCCCGGTGGCCACTCTTGCCGAGGTTCTCGCGGTGATCAAGGGACTGTGACCGGAGCATCCGCGAGGGCTCGCGAGATTGGTGTCGCCGTTGGGCTCGGGTTGCTGGCCGGAGTTCCCGCCGGCGTCGCCTCGTTCGTCCTTCTCGAAACACTCGCTCGGGCGATCGCCCTTCGAGAGAACCATGCGGCCTGGTTGATCTGGGCCCTCCCCGCGGCCGCTTTCGTCATCTCGGCCGGGTATCACCATTGCGGCGAGCGGGCCGGGGGAGGGACCGGATTGGTGATGACCGAGACCGATACCCCGAGCCCGGCCGGGATGCCGCGGCGGATGGCCCCGCTCGTGTGGGGAGCGACGGTGGTAGCCCATCTGTTCGGAGCCTCGGTCGGACGCGAGGGTGTTGCCCTGCAGATGGCCGGCAGTTTGGCCGACGGCAACGGCCGCTGGCTGAAGCTCACCGATGGGCAACGCCGGACCTTGCTCCACGCCGCTCTGGCCGGCGGGTTCGGCTCGGTATTTGGGGTGCCGTGGGCGGGCGCTTTGTTTGCCTTCGAAGTTCGTCGGCGATGGCGGCCTGGCGTCGTCATGGTGATCGCCGCGGTGACTTCCAGCCTCAGCGGTGCCCGAGTTGTCACGCTGCTCGGTCACCGGCACCCGCAATATTCTCAGCTCACCGTTCATTTGTCGGCCGGCCTGGCGGTGAGGGCGGCGATTGCCGGAGTGGTCTTCGGAGTGGTTGCCGTGGTGTTCGTGACGGCGACAGAGATGGTCCGTCGGCATCTCGGTCGGGTCGGCTATCCGCCGTTGCGAGCCATGGTCGCCGGAGTGATTGTGGTGATCGGGGCCGGCACGCTCGGGCGACAGTACCTCAGCCTGAGTTTGCCATTGGCGACGGGCTCGCTGGCTGGGATTCGCCCCCCTGGTTTGGCCTGGCTGACCAAGCTTGGGTTCACCGCGGTCTCGATCGGGGGAGGGATTCCCGGGGGCGAGGTCACTCCGCTCTTCGTCACTGGGGCCACGCTCGGCGGCGCGGTCGCGGTTCTCCTCAAGGCGCCGATCTCAGTGTTCGCCGGGTTGGGATTCGTGGCCGTGTTCGGCGCTGCGGCCAAGACCCCGCTGGCGTGCACGGTGATGTTCGTCGAGTTGTTCGGTCCCGACGCCACGGTCCTCGCATTCGTCGCCTGCGCGGTGGCCCGTGTGGTGAGCAGGCGTCACGCGATCTATCCACCTCGCGGTGGCCCCGAGTTCACTCAGATGGAACCGACCCACGAGGGCCGGTGGAAACAGTGATCAGCCGTTCGATCCGTCGATCCCACTGGTGGGATGCGTCAAGCAACCAGGTCACCCCGGTCGCCAGTTTCTCGGGGGTGGCGACGAAGAGCACCTCGCGGCCCCGTCGTTGACGGCGGACGAGTCCGGCGTCCTCCAAGACCGACAGGTGCTTCACGATCGCCTGTCGGGTCACGGCGAAGCGATCGTGGAGGGCTGAGGCCGAGGCGGGGCCGTCGACGACAAGTCGTTGGATCAGTTGCCGCCGCGTCGAATCGGCCAACGCGCCGAAGAACACGTCGAGCAATCCAGCCTCATCGGGCCCGGAGCCGGCCGGGCTCACACGCGTGCGGAACTGCGGACGGAACACATCCACAGCGACACCGCGCGGACCTCCCAACGAACCGTCGCAACCGACATGCAGGCGGACATCGCTGCCGACACAACCGTGTCGATAGCCTTCGCGGGCCGCTCAACGATGGTCAGGCAACGCCGACCGTCG
>JANNNL010000180.1:0-5954 GCA_031398525.1 Actinomycetes bacterium
TCGGCGACCACATCGGCGGCGGTGAACGAGAAATCCGCGTAGCGTGAGTCGATGATTTCCAGCCCGCACGTCACGCCGCGGGTGGCGGCGATGATGTCGGATCCGGTGATACCCGGGCCACGGACGTCGTGGCCCATCACGAACACGATCTCGGGCTCGACGCGGGGATGAATCAGCTCCGACACCACGATCGGCGCGTCCGACGGATGTACGCATCCGGAATAGAGCTGGCCGTAGAGCGGCTCGTCGACGCTCATCTGCACCTGCTTGGCCCGGGAGGTCAGGCCGAGCTTGGCACCGATGATGGTCTCGCCGTTGACAATCCGACGCGCACCTAGCTCGTTCTGGATGGCGTAGGCAATGTCGATGTTCAGCTCGGGACGGAGCTCGGAGAATCGCCCGACCGCGGTGCGGTTCGCTCGCGCCGACTCCAGATAGTCGGTACCAGCCGTGACGATGTCGGCGAACTCAGTCATGATTGGGCTCCTGCGAGGGCGGCGGCAATCTGGATGATCTGGTCTTCCTGGCCGCCGACCAGCTTCTGGCGACCGCACTCCATCAGGATGTCGGCGCCAGAGACGTTGTAGCGCTCGGCCGCCCGGTAGGCGTGCTTGAGGAACGACGAGTAGACGCCGGCGAAGCCCATGACGACCGCCAAGCGGTCTTTCAGACACTCGCCGTCCATCACCGGGCGCACCACGTCTTCGGCGACGTCGATCATCTTGAGCACGTCGAGACCGGTGCGGATGCCGATCCGCTGCGTCACCGCAGCAAACACTTCCAACGGGGTGTTGCCCGCCCCGGCGCCAAACGCCCTGGTCGAGCCATCAATCTGAGTAGCTCCGGCGCGCACGGCGTAGATCGAGTTGGCGACCGAAAGGCCAATGTTCTCGTGACCGTGGAAGCCAACCATCGCGTCGTTGCCGACCTCGGCGACCACTGCCGCAACTCGGTCGGTGACGTCCTCGAGGATCATCGCTCCGGCCGAATCGACCACGTACGGGCATTCACATCCGGCGTCGACCATGATCCGGGCCTGCTTGGCGATCAGCTCGGGCGGCTGACTATGGGCCATCATCAGAAAGCCAACCGTCTCCATCCCCAGCTCACGCGCGAGTTGGAAGTGCTGAATGGCGACGTCGGCCTCGGTGCAGTGGGTGGCAATCCGCACGATCGAGACGCCAATGTCGGCCGCGGCGCGCATGTCGTCCTTGGTACCAATCCCGGGGACCATCAGGCAGGCGATCTTGGAATTGGTCGCCGTTTCGACCGCGGCGCGCATCAACAACCGCTCGTCGGTCTTCGAGAAGCCGTAGTTGTAGGACGAACCGCCCAGGCCGTCGCCGTGGGTGACCTCGATGACCGGCATTCCGGCGTCGTCGAGGGCGGCAACAATCGAGCGCACCTGGTGTTCTTCGAACTGGTGGCGTTTGGCATGTGAGCCGTCGCGCAGGCAGGTGTCGGTGACGCGAATGTCCAGTTCGGATGAGTAAGGCATCGTCACTTCTCCAGCAGTCGGCGGGCGATTTCGTCGCCGACCTTGGCGGCGGCGGCAGTCATGATGTCGAGGTTTCCCGAGTACGGCGGCAGATAGTCGCCGGCCCCTTCGACCTCGATAAACGTGGCGACGCGGCCGGAGCCGTCGTCCATCCGGTCAAACTGCGGCTCGCCCCGCAGGCGATAGCCGGGCACGTAGGTCTGCACCTCGGCGACCATGTCGTGGATCGACTGGAAGATCTTGTCGTGGTCAGCGTCGGCGGGCAGGGAGCAATAGATCGTGTCGCGCATGATCAACGGCGGATCGGCGGGGTTGAGCACGATGATTGCCTTGCCGCGCGCGGCACCACCCAACTGCATCACGGCGGCCGATGTGGTACGGGTGAATTCGTCGATGTTGGCTCGCGTGCCCGGTCCGGCGGATGCCGACGCAACCGTCGCCACGATCTCGGCGTAGTCGACCGGCACGATGCGCGACACCGCGTAGACCATCGGGATCGTCGCCTGGCCGCCGCAGGTCACCATGTTGACGTTCATCTCGCTGACGTGCTCGGTGAGATTGACCGGCGGAATCACATACGGCCCGCGAGCCGCTGGCGTCAGATCGACCGCGTGAATACCCGCCTCGCGGTAGCGCGGCGCGTTGCGCACATGGACGTACGCCGAGGTCGCCTCGAACACGATGCCGGGGAGTTCGTCGCGCGACAACAGCCAGTCGACACCCTCTGATGATGCCTCCAGGCCCGCCTTCGTCGCCAGCTTCAATCCCTCCGACGATGGATCAACACCAACCATGTAGCGCGGCTGGATCACGTCGGACCGCATCAGCTTGTACATCAGGTCGGTACCGATATTCCCCGGTCCGACAATTGCCGCAGTGATCTTGCTCACTCGACCCCCTCGCTGCTCATGAACAGCTAGATCATGACGCATCCGTCCGTCCGCTGACCGCACTCCCGGTCCGCTCGCCGGAACATTGTTCACAAGTCGACCCACGTTCCGGGCCGCCCGCCACACGGGCCAAAAGTCACCTTGCGGGCGATGCAGGGAATCCGAAACTCCCGCACCATTCGGCCCGATCTGTCCAGACACGGTCAAACGACTACTTCAAGTGACATTTCGACTGCTTCCGATGAACTACCCGCGTGTGTCAGCGCTTTGGGCGTTTTTTGTTGTCGCAACGTGGCATTCTGGAGCCGTGATGCAACGTGCCCATTGAGCGGTCGAACAAGAGCCTGACTTCTGACGACCTGCTCGCCAAGGCTCGGGCGTCGGCGCTGGCAGCGATTCCGAGTTCGAACGCCGCCTGGACCTTGCGGCGAGCCGCAGGATTTGCGGCTGTGCTGGCCATAGGCGCGGGCGCGATCTACGTCGTCGGCAACCGCAGCGATGCTCCGGCCGCATCTTCAAGCTCGACCACGCAAGCCAAATCGGTGCTGCCGTCGGCGTCGAACGCGCCGGCGACGACCGTACCAAGCGCTCCGATCGAGGTGGCTCCGACGCCTCCGACAACCTTGGTTGCCAGTCTGGCACCGGTCTCGAACCCCGAGCCCGCCGCGGCGCCGACTACTGCAGCACCGACGACAGCGGCGGCGGTGCCGACGACGACTAATGCCCTACCAGCCACCACGATCCAAGAGCCGCCGTCGACCCTCGGCACGACAGTGGCACCGGCACCGGCACCGGCACCGGCACCGGCCACGGTTCCGGCTCTCCTCGACGGAGTACTCACCGCCGAGGAGTTGCCGGCCAATTACTCGGTGTTCGCGAACGGCACGATGTACAACTTTGGCACGGTCGCCAGCGCCGAGGCCGCCCAAAGCGTCACGTCGAAGTTCGAAGCCGTCGTACCCGTCGAAGACAACTTCGTTGTGGCCGAAGGCGGCCCCACCCCCACGGGAATCGTCTACGTTCCATCGGGGGTGCTCTTCGCTCTCGGTAGCGCCAAGGTTGGCGTGGAGTTTCAACCGACACTCGACCTGGCCACCGCGTTCATGAGTTTCTTCCCGCAGGTGAGAATGACGATTGTCGGTCACACCGACTCGTCGGGAGATGACGCCGCCAACATGGCCCTATCGATCCAACGTGCCGAAACCGCCGTGCGCTACATGATCAGCAAGGGCATCGAACCGTCTCGCATCGCCGCCGAGGGACGCGGCGAGTCCGACCCGGTCGCCACCAACGACACGCCAGAGGGTCAGACCACCAACCGGCGCATCGAGTTCGTCCTCAACGGCCTGCTCGACGCATAGTCGCCATCCGCCCATCCGACGGTCTGGGAGGCGACGTAGTCAGTAGCTGAGTTGTGATCCCTGGTCGTAGCCGTTGACGCGCTTGATCGATCGATAGCCTGCGATCCGGGCCTCAGCGAGACGATCCGCGGCGACGTGCGTTGGCACCTCGTCGCGACGGGCGACCGCGACGACCTCGTGCATCCGTCCGTAGATCTGGCCCACCTTGGCCATGCCGCGTTCTTTGTTGACGCCACCCCACAGCCGGTCGGTGTCGAACACCGTGCCGCCGGCATTGGCAATGTAGTCGGGGGCGTACAACACCCCGCGGGCATGTAGCGCGTCCCCGTGACGCGGCTCGTGCAGCTGGTTGTTCGCCGAGCCGCAGACGATCGAGGCCCTGAGACGGTCGATCGACTCGTCGTTGATCACGGCCCCAAGAGCACAGGGGCAATACACATCAACGTCGGCGTCGACGATCGCCTCGGCTGCAACCGGTTGAATGCCGAAGGTCGCAACCGCGGCATCCACTCGCATCGATGAGATATCGCTGACGAGGACATTTGCCCCTTCTGACACGAGGTACTCGACCATCGGCCATCCAACTGCACCCAGCCCCTGCACGGCGACACGGCGGCCCTGCAGCGACGGTGAGCCCCACCGGTCCTCCACACAGGCCTTCATCGCCTGCAACACCCCGAACGCCGTTGCCCCGCCGATTGGGCCGGCACCTCCCGACGCCTCCGACAGCGTGATCACGTGACGAGTTTCCGCTCGCATCGCGTCCATGTCGGCGAGCGTCGTACCGACATCCTCGCCGGTCAGGTATTCGCCGTTCAATGAGTCGATGAACCGGCCGAGCGCCCGGAAGAGCATCTCTCGCCCTTCGGTGCGCGCTGGGTCACCAATGACGACGACCTTGCCCCCACCCAGGTTGACCCCGGCAGCGGCGTACTTGTAGGTCATCCCGCGCGAGAGCCGCAGCGCGTCTTCCATCGCGTCGAGGTCGGATGCATAGGTCCACATCCGACAGCCACCGGCCGCCGGGCCGAGCACCGTCGAATGGATCGCCAGCACGGCGCGCAAACCAACGTCTTCGTTCTGGAACATCAGCACCTTCTCGTGCCCATGGTCGGCCATGTAGTCGAACACTTCGGTCGGTTCCATCCGTCATCTCCTCGTCTCGATCGTTGTTCGCTGGTCGGGCCGCATCGCTGCGTCCGGCGGGGCGTTAGCGGATCGTCCAGCCGCCATCGACCATCAACACTTCACCGGTCACATACGACGACGCATCTGAGCACAGGAACACCACCGGGCCGACCAACTCCTCGGCGCGGCCGCGCCGGGCGAGAGGGGTGAGCTCGCGAATCTCACGCTCCCGGGCCTCGTCGTGTTGCCCGGCCGCTCCTGGCATGAATACCTCCATGAAGGCTGGGGCGAAGGCGTTGACGCGAATGTCGTACGGCGCCCACTCCAGCGCCAGCGACTTCGTCAGCATGTTGACCCCACCCTTGGAGGCGTTGTACGCGGAGATGTTCTTCAACGCAGTCCGACCGCAGATCGATGAGTTGTTGGCGATGGCTCCCCCGTTGCCGCGGGCGATCATCACCTTCGCCGCAGCTTGGGCGAACAGGAAGTACCCCTTGAGGTTGACGTCCATGACGAAGTCCCAGTCGTCTTCGGAGTAGTCGATCGCCGGCGCGGCGGCATCGACTCCGGCGTTGTTGACGAGGATGTCGAGCCGGCCCCACTCGGCATCGATCGCCCCGACGACCGCGGTGACGTCAGCCTTCGAGCGCGCATCGCCTGGCAGCACCAGACACCGGCAACCCGCTGCCCGGACGGCTTCGGCTGTCTCGTCCAACTCGGCCCGGGTGCGGCTAGTAATTGCCACGTCCGCGCCGTGCTCAGCCAAGCCAACGGCAATTGCCCGGCCGAGCCCCCGTCCTCCTCCCGTGACCAACGCGCAGCGTCCCGTGAGGTCAAAGATGTTTCCCATGCGAATTCTCCCTGGTCACCGGAGGTTGTCGGCCTATCACCGCCATCATCGACGGTCATGCACCACTTACGCAACACACGTACGTGAACGTTCGTGATCCAGTTATCTCCATGGACATCATATTTTCGCACGAGTAGATGAACTTTATGCACGAGTTCGTGCATGAGCATGAAACGTGTGGATCTCTCCCGGCCGATCGAGTCAGTCATCCCCGGAGCACAGGGAGC
>JANNNL010000401.1:0-18315 GCA_031398525.1 Actinomycetes bacterium
GCCCTGGCCAAAGGCAAGCGGGCAATCACCGTTGCCGTCCACTCCGGCACTCGGGTCACGGCCGTCTGGGCGGGCTTTGTCGATGCGGCGTATGGCGTGGCGATCGACGTCGGATCCACCACGGTCGCAGGGCACCTCTGCGACATCACGACCGGCGAGATCGTCGCGTCGGCTGGGCGGATGAACCCGCAGATCCGCTTCGGCGAAGACCTGATGAGCCGCGTCTCGTACGTGATGATGAACCCGGGCGGTGAGGTCGAGCTGACCGCGGCGATCCGCCAGGCGCTCGACGAATTGGTCGGTGAGCTGGTCGAACAGGCCTTGACAACACGCGACAGCGTGGTCGACCTGGTGTTCGTCGGCAACCCGATCATGCATCACCTGGTGCTTGGCATCGATCCGACCCCCCTCGGAGTAGCCCCGTTTGCGCTGGCCACCGATCTACCGGTCAATGGCATGGCGAGCGAGATCGGCGTCGAGGCCCGCTTCGCCACGTTCCACGCCCTGCCATGTATCGCCGGCCACGTCGGTGCCGACACGGCGGGGGCAATTCTCAACGAACGCCCCTACGAAGCCGATCATCATGTGCTGCTCATCGATGTCGGCACCAACGCCGAGATCGTCTTGGGGGACCGCAACGGCCTGCTCGCCGCGTCATCCCCCACTGGCCCGGCATTCGAGGGCGCGCAGATATCTTGTGGGCAACGGGCCACGGCCGGAGCAATCGAACGGGTGCGTATCGACCGCACCACATTGGAGCCGCGGTTCAAGGTGATCGGTGCCGACATGTGGAGCGATGAGCCCGGCTTCGCCGAAGCCACCGCCAAGACCGGTGTCACCGGAGTTTGCGGCTCGGGGATCATCGAAGTCGTCGCCGAGATGTTCCTGGCCGGGATCATCGAACACGACGGCTCGATTTCAGGATCCACGGGATCGCCCCGAGTGGTCGCCGATGGCCGCACGTTCTCCTATGTTCTGCATGGCCCCCTCGACGGAGCGGCCGCCGAGCAGTTGCGCATCGCCCAGAACGACGTGCGCGCCATTCAGCTGGCCAAGGGTGCGTTGTATGCCGGGTGCCGGTTGTTGATGGAGCATGCGGGTATCGACGCCGTCGACGAGGTGCTCCTCGCCGGGGCATTCGGCAGCAACATCGACCCCATGTACGCCCTCGTTCTCGGTCTGGTGCCCGACTGCGACCCAACGAAGGTTCGCGCCGTCGGCAACTCAGCCGGCTCCGGCGCAGCCCGGGCCCTGCTGTCTGCGTCGCAGCGCGCCGAGATCGCCGCGGTCGCTCGGCAGGTCACGAAGATCGAGACGGCGATCGAGCCGCGCTTCCAAGCGCATTTCGTCGGAGCGATGGGCATTCCCCACGCCACCGACCCGTATCCCCAACTGGCTGCCGCCATGCAGCTACCCGTCCGCCGACCGGCAGCCGAGCGCGCCGATCGCCCCCGAAGGAGAGCCCGATGAGTTCGCAAGAAGGATCGAACCGCCGTAGTGGTGGTCGCGCGGGGCGCCAGGCGTTGCGTGCATCGCATCAGGTCGCCGCCGTGCCGTACATCACGCGCACCATGGTCCCGTTTGAGGTGTTGTCCGACGAAAGCCTGGCGATTCTCGAATACAACGCCGACACCATCCTGGAAGAAATAGGCATCTGGATCCGCGACTACCCCTCCGCGATCCAACGGTTCGTCGTCGCCGGGGCAACAGCCGAAGGCGAGATGGTCAAGTTCCCTCGGGGCATGTGCCGCTCGATCGTGCAGGCAACGGCACCGGCGATATACACCCAGCACGGCCGTAACCCGGCCCGCAATGTGCAGATGGGCGGCAAGGCCACCGTCTTCGCCCCCAACTACGGGTCTCCGTTCGTGCAAGACCTCGACGGCGGACGTCGTTACGCCACGCTGACCGACTTCCAGAACTTCGTCAAGCTCGCCTATATGTCGCCCTACCTGCACCATTCCGGCGGCACGGTGTGCGAGCCGGTCGACATCCCGGTCAACAAGCGCCATCTCGACATGGTCTATTCGCACATTCGGTTCAGCGACAAGCCGTTCATGGGATCGGTCACCGCTGGCAGCCGGGCGCAGGATTCGGTCGACCTGGCCCGTATCGGGTTCGGCGATCAATGGCTCGATGAGACCGGGACCCCCAAGACCGTCATGACGTCGCTGATCAACGCGTCCTCGCCGCTCGTGTGGGACGAGACGATGCTCGCCGCGGCCGAGGTGTACGCCACCAACAACCAGGCTTGCCTGTTCACCCCATTCATCCTGGCCGGGGCGATGGCCCCCGTCACCGTCGCCGGGGTGGCCGCCCAGACCCTGGCCGAAGCGTTGGTCGGCATGACGTTCGCTCAACTCGTCAACCCTGGCGCTCCCGTGATCATGGGGTCGTTCGCCTCGTCGATGTCGATGCAGACCGGTGCGCCGACCTTCGGTACCCCTGAACCCGCCTTGGTGCTCTACACCGTTGCCGCCCTGGCCCGCCGGCTGGGGGTGCCGTTCCGCTCCGGTGGCAGCTTGTGCGCGTCGAAGACCGCCGACGCCCAGGCCGCCTACGAGTCGGCGGCGACGATGCAGCCGACGATGCTCGGCGGCGTCAACTTCGTGCTCCACGCCGCCGGCTGGTTGGAGGGTGGATTGTCGATCGGCTACGAGAAGTTCATTCTCGACTGCGATCAGCTCGGCATGTGGCACACGTTCGTCAACGGGGTCGACATGAGCGAGAACGGTCAAGCGATGTCGGCGCTCCGCGAAAACCCCCCGGGCCAGCACTTTCTCGGCACCGCACACACCCTCGCCAACTTCGAGAACGCGTTCTACCGCTCGAACACCGCCGACAACAACAGCTACGAACAGTGGCTGGAAGAGGGCTCGCTCGACGCCACCCAGCGGGCCAACAAAATCTACAAAAAGACGATCGCCGAGTATGAGGCTCCGCCGCTCGACGATGCCATCGATGCTGAACTGCTCGACTTCATCGCCCGCCGCAAGGCCGAGATGCCCGACGCGATCGGCTGAGGCAGGGGGTCGAGATGTCGGGCGTGCAGTCAGTCGAGCGAGCGTTTGCAGTGCTGCGCGCCACGGCCACCGGGCCTTCGGGGATCAGCGAGATCGCTCGCAGGCTCGACCTTCCCACCTCCACCGTGGCCCGCATGTTGGCCACCCTCGAGGAGATCGGCGCGGTCGAGCGCGTCGGGGACGGTTTCGACTACCGCATCGGCCGGATGATCATCGACCTCGCCGCAGGTGCACAAGGCACCAACCTCACCGCGGTCGCCAAGGTCTTTCTGCAGGAACTGGTCGAACTCGTCGGCGAGACCGCCGGGCTCTCGGTGCTCGACAACGGCCAGGTTCACTATCTCGACCATGTGGCCAGCGACAACGCCATCCAGATCCGTGATTGGACCGGCACCCACCTGTCTCCCCACGTGACCTCGTCCGGTCTCGTGTTACTCGCCCATCTGCCAGCAGACGAGTTGGATGTGATGCTCAAGCGTCCGCTCGACCGGTTTACCGAGTCGACGATGACCCGGCCGACCGATGTCCGCCAGCGACTTGCCGACATCCGTCGGGCAGGTCTGTGCTGGACCATCGAAGAACTCGAACCCGGCATCGCCTCGGTCGCCGCACCCATCTATGGAGCCGATGGCAGCGTGGTCGCGGCACTCCACATCCATGGGCCGAGCTACCGCTTTCCGGGCACCGAACGGGCCAAGTTCGAGGCCGCACTGCTCAACTCCACTCGCAAGCTCAGCGCTCGCCTCCGCGACGATTCGACGTCTTGACCAGATTCAGTTCTATGGGTTTGCGGTTGATTGCGCGTGCACCTATCACTACATTCGTGGCGACCGCAGCATTCGCCCGCGAGACAAGGACGATCGTCATGAGCCTTCCCATTCCCACCGGTTCCTACGGTATCGACACAACACACTCCCAGCTTGGCTTTTCGATTACCCACCTGGGCATCTCGATCATCCGTGGAACCTTCGACAAATACGACGGTTCGCTGACCGTGGGAGGGTCACTCGCCGACACCACCGTCTCGATCGACGCCGAGATGGCGTCGATCAACAGTGGCAATTCGATGCGCGACGGCCACATGCACGGCGAGGATTTCTTCGACGTCGCCAACCATCCGACGATGTCGTTCCGGTCCACTGCAATCGAGGAATCCGACTCGGGCTATGCGATGACCGGCGACCTCACGATCAGGGGCATCACCCAGTCCATCACTCTCGCCGCCGAGTACAACGGTTCGGGTGTGTTCCCCATGGATCAGTCGACCCACTTCGGTTTCGCCGCCCGCGGCACGATCAGTCGCAGCGCCTTCGGAGTCTCATACGGGGTCCCGATGGTCAGCGATGACGTCAAGCTCATCCTCGACGTGCAGTTCGTACAGCCCGCCGGCTGAATTGCCCAGTTCGTCAGACGGCCATCAGGGCCACACCGACAGCGGCGAGGACGAGGCCGATCGTCTGCCACCAGCGCAGCCGTTGTTGATCGAAGATCGCAGCGAGGACGACGCCCACCGCCGCGGACTGAGATGAGGCGATGCCGGTCGGCGCAAGTTGGCCGGTGCGGTATCCGGCGAGCAACGACACAACACCGATCGCTGCACATTGGGCACTGAGTATCGAGATCAGGCGCGGCCCCCGCCACAGCTTCGGTCCGGTCGGAGCGAAGACCGTTTCGCGTCTCGTCCGGGCGAGCAGGGCCAACAGCAAGAAGCCTGTGGTCCGCTGGGCGGCCACCGGCCAGACGCCTGAATCCTGATCGGCGTAACTCATCACCACGAACGCCGAGCCGATCGCCACACCTGCCGTCGCACCGAGGAGCAGTCCGAGCATCGTGCGCCCCTCTCCCCCGGGCGCGTACGAGGTCATCAATACCGCAGTGATGCCGATCGACACTCCGAGGATCGCCCAACCGCCGAACGGACGTCCGTTTGCCACGTCCCAGAACACCGGGATGGAACTTGACACCACCGCATTTGCCGGTGAGGCAATTCCCATCGGCGCCACCGAGAATGCCCAGGTGATCAGTGACAACGCGGTACAGGCGCCGAGCCCGGACGCTGCCCCGATCAGCACGCTGCTGGTATCCCACCGACCCGGCCAGATCAGCGCAACGACAATCATCAGTGCCCCCGCACCCGCCAGCCCGGTGGCGACGACCTGTCGCGAGGTGGCTCCTCGCCGGGCGCGCATGGCGCTCCAGTCGTTGGTGCCGAAGGCGATCGCCGCGAGAACGCCGTAGATCACCGCCACCTTGGTCTCAGGTGCCGACTACGTCGCCGCGGCGGACGGTGATCTGCATCACTGGCGATCGTAGCAGGAGCCGGAATCTTCCCACGATGCGGGATTGACCTGCATCGTGGGAAATCTCACGGTGGATGGCTGCTAAGATTTTTCAGCCGCGTTTGTACGCACGCCATCCCCCGCGATCTCTCTGCCTCTACCTCTCAAGGAGCTCAACGTGAGCGAATTCCCGTCCACCGCCAAAGTTGTGGTGATCGGTGCCGGCATTGTCGGCAACTGCCTCGTCGGTCATCTGGCCGAACTCGGCTGGCGTGACATCGTCCAGATCGACAAGGGCCCGCTGCCCAACCCCGGTGGCTCCACGGGGCATGCCTCGAACTTCATTTTCCCGGTCGATCACAACCGCGAGATGGCGGCGCTCAACCTCGACTCGCAGCGCCAGTACGAAGCTATGGGCGTCAACGTCTTCTCGGGCGGCATTGAGATCGCCCGCACCGACGAGCGGATGGAAGAACTCCGCCGCCGCATGACGTCGGCGAAGGCCTGGGGCGTCGAGGCCCACATGGTCACCCCGGCCGAGATCAAGGAACTGGTGCCGTTCATCAACGAGGAGATCCTCGTTGGCGGCTGCCACTTCCCGACCGTTTCGTGTGTCGATTCGTTGCGCGCCGGCACCATCTTCCGCGAGCAGGCCCAGGCCGTCGGCGCGCTGCAGACCTTCGCCAACGTCGAGGTCACCTCGATGGAAGTCGTCGACGGGCAGATCAAAGCCGTCGTCACCGACCAGGGCCGCATCGAGGCCGAATACGTGGTCATCGCTGTCGGCGTCTGGGCCCCCCGCTTGGCCAACATGGCGGGCGCGACAATCCCGCTGACCCCCGCCGTCCACCAGATGATCGACGTCGGCCCGATCCCGATCCTCGAGGCATCGGGCAAGGAGATCGGTTATCCGATCGTTCGCGACATGGACACGTTCTGCTACGAGCGCCAGACGGGCGGCTCGATGGAGGTCGGCTCCTACGCCCACCGCCCGATTCTGATGAGCGCGGATGACATCCCGTCGATCAAGGAATCGCGACTCTCGCCGACGGAGCTGCCGTTCACCCCGGAAGACTTCGATGACCAGCTCGAACAAGCGCTCGAACTGATGCCGTCGATATTGGAAACGGCCGAGATGAAGTATGCGATCAACGGCCTGCTCTCGCTCACCCCCGATGGTTTCCCGGTGATCGGCGAGACCGTGGAAGTGCGCAACCTGTGGTCGTGCTGTGCGATCTGGATCAAGGAAGCCCCCGGCGCCGCCCGGCTATGTGCCGAGTGGATGACCCATGGCCAGCCCGAGGTAGACCCGCACCACTCCGACATCGCCCGCTTCTACGACTACGCCCGCACCGATTACCACGTGCGGGCCCGTACCTCGGAGCACTTCCAGAAGACCTACGGCATCGTTCACCCCCGCGAGCAGTGGGCCTCGGAGCGCAACGTGCGCACCGCCCCCTATAAGCACCGCACCGACGCCCTCGGCGCCGAGTACTTCCTCGCCGGTGGCTGGGAGCGCCCGCACTGGTACGAGTCGAACGCTCCGCTCGTCGAGAAGTACGGCGTCGCCGATCGCCCCCACGAGTGGGACGCCCGCTGGTGGTCGCCAATCATCAACGCCGAGCATCTCGAAATGCGCAACAACGTCGGCATGGTCGACCTCGCCCCGTTCGTGGTGTTCGACATCTCGGGCCCCGGCACCGTTGGCTACCTGCAGGGCCTGGCCGTCAACAACGTCGATGTCGCCATCGGCCGCAGCGTGTACACCCCGCTGCTCGACGTCAACGGTGGCTTCCGCTCCGACCTGACGATGATGCGCCTGGGTGCTGATCACTACCACGTGATCACTGGAGCCTTCGACGGCCCACGTGACCAGTACTGGTTCCGTAAGCACCTACCGGCCGACGGGTCGGTCCACTTCACCGACATGACCTCGGCGTACGCCACGATCGGGCTGTGGGGCCCCAACGCCCCGGCCGTCGCGACCAAGCTGACCGGCCTCGACATGTCGCAGGAGGCCTTCGGCTACGGCTCGCATCGCGAGGTGCGGATCGGCTCGCTCAAGGTTCGCATGTTCCGGATCTCGTACGTCGGCGAGACCGGCTGGGAGATCTACGCGCCGATGGACAACGCCACGGCGATCTGGGACGCGATCGCCGCGGCCGGTACCGAGTTCGGCATCGTGCCCGTCGGCGGCGGCGTGTACGGCACCACCGGCCGGGTCGAGAAGGGCTATCGCCTGTTCGGGTCCGAACTCGACGGCGAGTACTCACCGGTTGAGGCCGGTCTGGCTCGCCCAAAGGTCAAGTCGGCCGACTTTATCGGCAAGGCCGCCTACCTGGCCGCTCGCGAAGGCACCCCGGTGGCGACGTTGTGCACCCTCAAGGTGCTCGACCACACGTCGCCCCGCGATGGCATTGCCCGCTTCATGACCGGCGGCGAGCCGATCGTCACCGCCGATCACAACCGCATCGTCGACTCGAAGGGTCGGGTCTCGGTGGTCACCACCGCCGGAGCCGCACCGTCGCTCGGCTCCTACCTGCTGCTCGCCTATCTCCCGACCGAGGTGGCCACCGTCGGTAACACCGACCTGCAGGTGATGTACATGAACGAGTTCTACCCCGTCGAAGTAATCGTCGCCGGTGCGACTCCCGCGTTCGACCCGGCCGACACTCGTCTGAAGTCCTGAGCGGCAGATCATCATGGCTGTTGCAGCACGGGGGCTGCGCCCCCGGACCCCATCGGCGTCATGCGCAGGCGGATCACAGTTGGCGCTCGCGCTGTCGACCGGTCACGAGCAGAGCTCATGACCCTTCGAATTCTTGTGTGTGTGAAGCGGGTGCCCGCGCCGGGTGCCCGCATCGTGCTCACCGCCGACCGCACCGAGATCGATGCCAAGAATCTCGGTTTCGCCATCAGCCCCCACGAGGAGTGCGGGGTTGAGGCGGCCGTGCAACTCGTCGAACAGCACGGCGGGTCGACCACCGTTCTGACCCTCGGCCCCGGCGAGGCCGACGAACAGCTCCGCTATTCGCTGTCGGTCGGCGCGGACAAGGCCGTATTGGTCCCGACCGACGGCTCCGACTGGGACGCTCAGGCCACGGCTCGCGCCCTGGTCCACGCAATCAGCGAACTGGAAGCCGCTGACGGGGCGTTCGACCTGATCGTCATGGGCAACGAATCGGCCGACTCGGGTGGCTTTCAGGTCGGTATTCGCGTCGCCCGGGCCCTCGGGCGCCCGATCGTCAACGGAGTCAAGGGCCTGGAACTCGATGGCGACGCAATGATTGCTCGGCGCGAGTCGGCCAACGGCTATGAGGTCTACCGCCTGCCGCTACCGGCGATGGCCGGCGTGAAAGAGGGCATCACGCTCCCCCGCTATCCAACGCTGCCGGCGAGGTTGAAGTCGAAGAAGGCCGACGTGCCCTCGGTCGCCGCAGCGAAGCATCCCGGCGGTCTGACCACGGGGCACTTCTCGAACCCCGTCGAAGTGGTGACCGAGACCATGGTTCTCGGCACGGGCCCCGCAGCAGCACCGGCAGTAGTTGATCTGCTCGATGAACTCGGACTCTTGTGAGACTGGTGAGGAACCCCTGATGGACATTGTTGCTCTCATCGAACACGACCGAGGCGAGGCCGCCGACGTCTCGTTCCAGGCGCTCGCTTTCGCCCAGTCCCTCGGCGCGACCGCCATCCACGCGGTTGTCGTCGGAGCGCTGTCGTCCGAGTTGACCGCCGCCCTCGGGGCGAACGGTGCTACTGCCATCTGCCACATTGACGGCGATCTGACCGTCGACTACGACCCCGAAGTATGGGGAGAAGCACTTGCCGCCGCGGTTGCCCAGGTCAACCCTCAGGCCGTCGTCGGTCTGGCCACCGACCGCTCCGGCGAAGTGCTCGCCCACGCCGCAGCAATCGCCGACGCACCGCTGGCGGCCAACGTCACTGCCGTCACCGCTGGTGCGGATGAATGGGCCGTGACCCGTATTCGCTGGGGTGGCGCGCTCATCGAAGAGGCCTCGCTCAACGCGCCGGTCCGCTATCTCACCGCAGCCCCTCACGTGTTCATGCCGCAGGCCGGTGGCGGGACCGCCGCAGTCGTTGCCGTGGCTCCGATCTGGTCGGCAACGGCCGGGCGCACCCAGATCGTCGACCGCATCACGCTCGCGTCGGGCATCACGCTGACTACGGCTGCGGTGGTCATCTCGGGCGGCCGTGGCGTCGGCTCGCCGGAAGGCTTCACCAAGCTCGACGAGCTCGCCGGCCTGATCAGCGGCGCAGTCGGCTGCTCCCGAGTGGTGACGAACGCCGGGTGGCGTCCCCACTCCGATCAGGTCGGCCAAACGGGCAAGCGCATCGCCCCGGAGCTCTACATCGCCTGCGGTATCTCGGGCGCGACCCAACACTGGGTTGGGATGATGGCCTCGAAGAAGGTGCTGGCGATCAATACCGACCGCGATGCCAACATGGTCAACAAGGCCGACTACGCGGTGATCGGCGACCTCCACGAGATCCTCCCGGCGATCAGCGCCGAGATCCGCCGCCGCAAGGGCTGATCACCCGCGTCAGTACGCGGTGGTCGTCGCAGCGTCGGTCGAGTCTGGCGATCCGGGCTCGCTGGTCGAACTACCACAACTGCTCACGGCCAACACCAAGGCAGCACACCCCACCACGGCTCCCATGATCAGTGAACGACTTCGCCGTTTCGAATGCTTCAGGCTCTCGGCCATAGCAGCCCCTTTCCTCGACGTATTCGATACCTATCTGCTGTACCCACCGAAACGGCGGTTCAAACGCGCAGGTGGGCCGTTTCGTTGAACGAGCGGAGAACCGGGCCGTGGGCCCCGGCGGCGATGCGGGTGATCGAGGCGTGGTCGAGATGGCAGCGCCAGCCTGAGGTCGGCGGCAAACCAAGGACCCAAGCGAGCGCGGCCTTGATCGGCCCGACGTGGCTGACGACAACGATCGTCTCGTTTCTCGACGCGACGAGCAGTTCTTCGCATGCTTCGGTGACCCGGCGCGACATATCCGCGTGGGACTCACCTCCAGCAGGAACAAAGTCGTCGTCGGTCCGCCAGCTCGCCCAAATGCTCATCGACACGTCAGCAATTCGAACGCCCTCCAGGTCTCCGTAGTCCAGTTCGATCCAACGGGCATCGGTCTCGACCACGCGACCAATTCCTGCGGCAGTCTGCTGAGCCCGGCGCAGCGGGCTGGAAATCAGCCGGTCGGCACCGGCCAACTCTCGAGAGACGGCCTGGGCCTGCTGCTCACCCAGTTCATCGAGCGGAAAATCCGCCCGACCTTGGAGCAGCGCGGCAGCGTTGGCCGCAGTTCGGCCATGACGGACAATGACGAGCACGACGTCAGTAGATCACACGTTGGCGGGCAGGTGCCCGTCCCGCCAGAAGGCGGCCCGGTGATCGGGCACCGCGAGGGCGAATCGCTTCCACCACCACCACAGGATCACGGCGCCGATGAGTTCCAACCCCACGCTGACCACGCCTCGTTCGAACGATGGCAGAGAGCGATTGTCACCGGCACCTCCGGCGATCGGCCACCAAAAGGCCTTGGTGTTGTTGAAGGCACCATCGAAGACCAGATGGAGGAACGTGCCGAACGGTATCGCCAGGAGCCGCCGCCGAATCGGCCGCCGCCCAAAGGTCACCAGTATCACCGCGACCAGCAGGCCGATACTCGTGACGACCGAGTGCATCACTCCGATACCACCGGTAAGCCCGTCGATGATGTCGGGCAGCAGCGCACCCGCGGCAAGCAGGCGATAGTCGAAAGTTCGATCGTGGAGCACGATCCACACCGCTAACCATGCCGTGGCGACGAACCACAGCAACATCAGCGCACCAGCAGGCGGCCGCACTGCTCGCATTCCGACGGCTCACCGTCGACTGCCGCCTTGATGGTCTCCATCGTCTTGCTCGACTGATCGAGATGGCACGCCCCGCAACGGGTGCCGTGTAGGCGGGAGATGGCAATACCTCCGAACGCCTTGCGTAGGTCTTCGTAGCGAGCGACTACATCGCTCCCGGCGACCACGGCGACCGCCGCGCGCTGGGAACCGAGATCGGCGACCTCGGCATCAAGCATGGCCTCGGCGTCGGCAAGTGCGGCCTGCGCCGCAGACTGAGCGAAAACTGCCTGCGTAAGTGCTGCGTCAGCAAGAGAGCGAGCCGTTTCGGCCGCTTCGAGGGCATCCATACACTCGAGTTCCTCATCATCTGCCGTCGATCGCTGGTCGTCGAGCAGGCTCATCTCGTGCATCAGCGCCTCAGCCTCCCGGGGTGCGATCACGGTCTTGAGCTGGGCATCCAACCGCTTCTTCTTGGTGTCTCGGGCCGCGTTCGCGTGCTCCAGCGCTTCGATGCGGGTAGTCGCAGCGGCCGCCGCTTTGTCCGCCGCGACGATCTCGGCACGATGCTTCTTCACCGCCACATCGGCCGCGGCCAAGCTGGCCCGTTCGGACAGCCGAGTGCGACGATGACCGCATTGGTCGATCGCAGAGTCGATTTCTTGCAGGCCAAGCAGGTGGTCAGCGGTCGTCATGGTGCAGGGTTCCGGTCTGTCGTCGGGCGGGAGAATCGTCAGGCGCGAAACTCGTGGGCGCGAGCCTCATCCGTCGGGGGGAGGGGGGATCGGTGCAGCGGTGGTCGGCGCGACCGCCGGACCGGTCGCACAGTTGAACACCAACACGCCGCCGAGTGCCACCGAGGGCAGTGGAGCCAGCGGATCAAGATTGTCGGGCGGAATCGTGGTCCCGGAGTCGATCTTCTTGTAGGCCGGAGATGTTGGTGCGGGTGGAGGAGCCTCCGGATCGACGACGGCTGGCTCCTCGCCGGGGGCCAGCGTCACCGGGGCCGCGGCCCGACCAAGGCACTCATTGCCCGGTAGGTACAGCCGAGCGGGCTTGCGAGTAGGCGGCGGTGGAGCCGGCCAGTCCTCGACGGGGGCGCCGAAGTGTGCCGGCTCCATGAACTTCTTCCAAATGCGCGCCGGGAACGTGCCGCCCTGCACCTTGGGGACACCAGCGGCACCGAATTCCGGGACGACCGTCGCGGTCATCGACGTGTATCCCTTGGGATCACCGACCCACACCGCGGTTGTGATCTGCGGCGTAAAACCAACGAACCAGGCATTGGTGTTGTCGTCTTGCGTGCCGGTCTTACCCGCTGCTGGCCGGTCCCCGCCCTGCAACGGGCCTACTCGGCGGGCGGTTCCGCGAGTCAGCACGCCTTGCAAGATCGCTGCAGTCTGATCGGCGACGCCGGGGTCGAGCACTTGTACGCCCGCATCCTCGTGTTCGTAGACCAACCCGCGAGGGCTCAGAATCCGCTCGACGTAGTACGGCTCGTGATGCAAGCCGCGATTGGCGATCGTCTGGGCGCCCGACGCCATGTCCATCGCGCTCATCTCATTGGCTCCGGTCGCGAGGCTGGCAAACGGCTCAAGCTTGCGGCCGTCGACCTGCGGATCACCGGTGAGATAGGGGTTCTTCGACATCCGATAGACGCTGTCGACCACTCGGTGAAGCCCGACGATCTGAGACAGGCGGGCGTATGCGCAATTGATCGACGACCAGGTCATCTCCTGCAGCGTGCCCGGCGCCTTGCTGACTGCGTCGGTGATGACGAACGGCTTCTTCGGGTCGTTCGGGTCGGGCAATGTGCACGGCCGCGTGCCGTCGATGATGTCGGTCGGTAGCGCCCCGGCCTGAATGGCCGCAGCGAGAATGAACAGTTTGATCGATGATCCTGTTTGCCGAGGGCGCAGTGCCAGGTTCACCTCGTTCTTGCCCTTGACAAATTCCGGTCCGCCAACCATCGCCCGAACCGCACCGGTTTTGGAGTCGAGGGCGACTACCGACGCCTCGATGCCTGCGGCGTTGGCCGGCAGTTCGGTGACTTTGGCGTCATAGGCGAACAGCTGCAGGTTCGGCTCTTGAGTGGTGTAGATCTTCAACCCGCCCCGGAACAGCGCATTGAATCGCTCCTGCTCGGTATCCCCGAGAATGGTCGAGCGGTTGAGCAGGTAGTCCTTCACCGCCTCGGTGAAGTGCGTCCGTGAAGTCGGCCGTTCGGGGGTTGTTTGCACGGTCTCGGGCAGCACGAAGGAGTTCGACTGGGTGTCGGCCTCCTCCTGGGTGACCAATTCGATCGAGGCCAAACGATCCATCACCTGACGAAATCGGGCCCTGCTGTTCTCGGGATGGCTGATCGGCTCGTAACTCGACGGCGCCCGCACCAAACCGGCGAGGAATGCTCCCTCGATGAGCGTGAGATCCTTCGCCTGCTTGCCAAAGTAGATCTCGGCGGCCGCCGCAATCCCGTAGGCGTTGTTGCCCAGATAAATGGTGTTGAGATAGCGCTCAAGGATCTTCGCCTTGGTCATCTGCTTCTCGAGGATCGTGGCGTAACGAGCTTGCAGCAACTTGTACCTGGCGTCGCGAACGAGACCCGAGAGGAACTCGAGCTTGACCACCTGCATCGTGATCGTCGAGGCGCCCTGCTGGCTCGACCCCTGCTGGACATTCGCCAGGATCGCTCGCACCAGGCTGCGGATGTTGACGCCCTTGTGCTTGAAGAATCCCTCGTCTTCAACTCCCAGGAAGGCGGCGACGACGTCTTCGGGGACCTGATCAATCGTGATTGGCTGGCTGTTCTCGAGCTGCAAATACGCAATTTCACGGCCACTGACGTCGTAGACATAGCTACGCTGGGCCAGATCTTCGAAGCCCGGGAGTACGACTGGCTCCTGAGCGTGGGCATGCAGGATTTCGACGACCTGCGGAATGACGCCCGCCGTCACTGCAGCAAGCCCGAGACCGGCAGTCACGACGATGAACGCCGCACGGAAAATCCAGGTCATTCGACGCACAGTGCACCGAGGTTAACCGAGCCCTGCCGCCGAAGTGGGGCATCTCGGCCGTGGCGTCATTCACGGCCAAGCCGAGCTGACGCCGCCGACTTCGCTACGGTGCGGAAGATGAGCGCGTCCGCAGGGCCGAGCGTTGCCTTGTACGGCGCGGGCATGATCGCCACGGTCCACGCCATGGCGGCCGAAGCGTTGTCGCACCCGGTCGTCGCCGTCGCGTCTCGAACCCCGGCGAGGGCCCTACGACTGGCCGAACGTATCGGGGCTCCGGCCGTTGCCTATGCGGCCATCCCTCAGGGTTCCGAGCACATTGTCGTCGTGTCGACTCCCCCATACGCCCATGCCGAGCCGACACTCCACGCGTTGGCCAGCGGATCGGCCGTCCTGGTGGAAAAGCCATTGTGCACCACCCTCGCCGACGCCGACCGACTTGTCGCCGCCGAGGCAGCAACGCCTGGTCGTCTGCTATACGCCGAGAACCTTGCGTACTCCCCGTTGATCGAACGCATGTTGACCGAGGCGGCCCACCTTGGCCCCGCCACCTACATTGAGGCTCGCTCGCTGCAGGCTCGGCCCCAATGGGGCGGGTTTCTGACGCCGGAATGGGGCGGCGGAGCCCTGTTCGATCTGGGAGCTCACCCCCTGGCACTTGTGGTGCTTCTCGCTCGTCCCGCCACGGTGATCCAGGTGTCGGCGCGGCTGGTGATGGCTGAGGGCTACCAGACCGACGAACACGCCGATGTCGAATTGACCTTCTCCGACGGGGGCCGCGGCCGTGTGGTGGCAAGCTGGCAGGCCGGGCCTGGGCCGGTCTGGGACGTGCAGAAGGCCAGCGAGACGGGAGTCATCAGAGCCGAGATCTTCCCGCATCCAGTCCTTGAAGCCGACGGTGAACCCATCCCCCTCGGACCGACCGGACCAACGGGACCCGATGACTTCGTGACCAACTACGGGTACGTCGGCCAGTTGGCCGCCCTGAGCGAAGCGATGCAACAAGGGGTCCGGCCCCTGATGGACGCCGAGTTCGGCCGGGAGATCCTCGACATCACCTGTGCGGCTTATGCATCGGCCCGCAGCGGACGGCCCCAGGCCGTACCGTTTACAGGGTCGCGGGATATGAGCCCATGGGCCCTCTGGAATGAGAATGTCTAGTTTCTAGGTCTTCCGCCCTGACCTGACCGCCAGTTGTGGTGGTTCGTTTGTCCCAATGCTGAACACTTCACACATAACGTGATCTTTAGGCACGTTTAGTGGCAATGCACCGCCTACTCTTGGTGGCACGGACCACGGCGGATCCGGGCGGAGGATGGCGACACGTGAACACGACAGTACTGGACGAGGCCGAGTTGGTCACGGCCGCCAGGTTCGGCGATCGCGAGGCGTTCGCCGAGCTCTACCGGCGGTTCCGGCCCGCGGCCCGAGCCACCGCTGCAGCCCTGCGGGTGTCACGCTTCGATCGAGACGATGTTGTCGACGAAGCATTCGCCAACATCCTCAGTGCCTTCCAACGGGGAAACGGCCCGGTTGATTCGTTCCGGCCCTACCTGGTAGCGGCCGTCCGTAACCTGGTCTACAACCAGTCACGCCGCAACACCCGCGCCGACGAGGGGTGCCGCCGACTGACCGTCGATCTCATGCGCGATCAGCTCACCAGTGCCGAGTTCGAACCCGAACCGCTGCATCGTGCACTCGAACAGCTCCCGCAGCGCTGGCAGCACATTCTCCAAGAGGTCGAGGTTGACGGTCGCCGACCCGCCGAATTGGCGGGCGAACTCGGTATGTCGGCCAATGCCGTCGCCGCGCTGAGCAGCCGCGCCCGTCGCGGCCTCCGCACGGCGTATCTCGAAGAGGTCCGCAAGGACAGTCGTCAACTCGCGAGCGTCTGATCGGTTCGCTCCCGCCGTTTCTCACTTCATCCGGGCGCGCCGACTGATGTACGCAGCCCCCGAATCGCCAATGCCGGATCGGCAGCGGTCACCAAGGTCTCTCCGACGAGTACCGCGTCGTAACCTGCGGCTCGCAGACTGCGGGCATCATCGCCATTCCGCACTCCGGACTCGGCAACCTTCACCGCCCCATCGGGTATAACTCCGGCCATCCGTCGAGCGCGTTCATGGTCGACTTGGAAGGTGACCAGGTCTCTCTGGTTGACGCCGATCAGGTCGGAGCCGGCCCCGAGTGCATGATCGAGTTCAGTCTCGTCGTGGATCTCGACGAGCACGTCGAGTCCGATCTCGCGAGCGAGCGCATGGAAGTCGGCCAGCTCCACCCGATCCAGAGCGGCGGCAATCAACAACACACAGTCGGCCCCCATCAATCGGGCGTCGCACACGTCGCGGGCGCTCACGGTGAAGTCCTTGCGGAGTACCGGAAGCGTGCACGCGGCACGTGCGGTCTGCAGGTCGGTGATCGACCCACCGAAGTGATCCACATCGGTCAGCACCGACAGGCACGACGCGCCACCCCGCTCGTAGGTTTCGGCCATAGCCGCTGGGTTGAGGCCGGCATTGAGATCACCCTTCGACGGCGATCGGCGCTTGATCTCGGCGATCACCGAAAGGCGAACGCCACCGACGAGCACGTTGCGAAATCCGCGGGTCGCCGGCAGCTGCTGGGCGCGTTCGATCAACAAATCGAGCGGTCGATGGTCGGCCGCGGCTACCTCGCGGTGGCGGGCCAGAATTCGATCGAGGTAGGTCGCCATTCGTAGAGCCTCAGTCCGCCAGGCCCTTGCCGCCAATCGGAGCGAGGAAGCTCAGCTCGGGCCGAGCCGCCATGAACGGGCCGATCTTCGGGCCGAGTTCCTTGAACCAGGCCGCGCTCGAGTGAGCCATCAGCGCGTCCTGGTCGGTGTAGGTCTCGTAGAACCAGAGGACGTTGGCATCGCCCGAATCGATGTGGAGCACGTAAACGAGGGTTCCCGGCTCGTCGACGACGTTGTCGAGACCGAACTGCAATGCAGCAATGAGCTCATCGCGCATGCCTTCCTTGGCCGTGATTTTGGCGATGACCGAGACCTGCGACATGGCGTCCTTCCTGCAATCCCGACCAGGTGGCGGGGACCTCGTTGACGGTAGCGCCCGGTGCCTCGCATCGACCACTGCAAAGCGCGACGATGGATGCGTGAGCTCCGAGCAGACCGTTGTCGTCATCGAGGATGAACCGAACATTGCCGACTTGCTCGACATGTATCTGCGCGATGCGGGGTACCGGGTACTGCTCGCCCCGTCTGGTGAGCGCGGATTGGAGACGATTGAGCGTCACTCACCGCACTTGGCGATCGTCGACGTCGGGCTGCCCGGTATCGACGGGTTCGAGGTGGTTCGACGACTTCGGGCCCGCAGTGCGCTACCGGTGATGTTTCTGACGGCCCGCGATGACGAGATCGACCGCATCCTCGGGCTGGAGCTCGGGGCCGATGACTACGTGACCAAGCCGTTCTCGCCTCGCGAAGTCGTCGCCCGGGTGCGCGCGATCCTGCGACGCGGGCAACGCCCGGCTATGGCCGAGACGATTGTCGAGATCGGGGCCGGGCTGGTGATCGACCTGACCCGACGCGAGGTGACTGTCAACGGCGCGGTGACGCCGATGGCGACCCGAGAGTTCGACTTGGTCGCCTTTCTTGCCCGCAACCAGGGCATAGCCTTGTCACGGCAGCAGTTGCTCGATGGCGTCTGGGGGGTCGATTGGTACGGCGACGACCGAACAGTCGACGTACACGTTCGCCAACTCCGCAAGAAGCTCGGTGACGAACTGCCGCTCGCCACCGTCTGGGGCATCGGCTATCGCCTGGGGTAGATCATCATTCGATCACATCTGTGGTGCAGGATGACGGGGTCATGACCCGGAAGATCACGCTGGCCATCCTCACCACATTGGTCGCCGCATTGTTCTTCGTTGGCGTCGGCACGATCGTGCTGGCGAATACCCGGGCGCGAGCGACCACCGAACGCCAACTTCGTGATCAGGTCAACGACGTGGCTGCCCGCCTGGGCGACCTGTTGGATGCGCCACCAGCCCCCGATGAACGCGGAGTCGAGCGCGACGAGCTGTTGAGGCGGCGACTGCGGACAACCCGCCTGATTGCTCGGGTGCTCAATCTCGACGACTTCGGGGTGGTGACGATC
>JANNNL010000187.1:0-11640 GCA_031398525.1 Actinomycetes bacterium
ACCCCCGACATGATCGGCGAATACTCCGGCGACCGCAAAGACGTCCGCCCGGTCACCGTCGCTACGTATCAGGTGCTCACCTGGCGGCCCTCCGCGGTCGACGACGACGCCCCGTTGGAGCAGCAGTACCCGCACCTCGCCCTGTTCGACCAGATGCAATGGGGGCTGATCGTCTACGACGAGGTCCACCTGCTGCCCGCCCCGGTCTTCCGGGCGACGGCTCGCATCCAGGCGCTGCGCCGCTTGGGCCTCACCGCGACGTTGGTGCGCGAGGACGGCAAGGAGGGCGACGTCTTCTCGTTGATCGGTCCCAAACGCTTCGACGTGCCCTGGAAGGAACTCGAGGGGATGGGCTGGGTCGCACCGGCGGTGTGTTGCGAGATCCGCGTCGAACTGCCCGAGGACCAGCGGATGGAGTATGCCGTTGCCGACGCGCAACAGCGCTACCGCATCGCAGCCACCGCCCGGCAGAAGTTGCCGGTGATCGACCGCTTGTTGGCCCGCCATGCCGACGACCGGGTGCTGATCATCGGGCAGTACATCGACCAACTCCGGGCGATCGCCAAACGCTTCGACGCGCCGCTGATTACCGGTTCGACCACCCAAAAGGTGCGCGACGAACGATTCGAGGCATTCCGCACGGGCGAGGTTCGTCTGCTCGTCGTCAGCAAGGTCGCCAACTTCTCCATCGACCTTCCCGAGGCCAACGTGGCGATCCAGGTGTCGGGCACGTTCGGCAGCCGCCAGGAAGAAGCCCAACGCCTCGGGCGGATCATGCGCCCCAAGGCCGACGGCGGCCAAGCGTCGTTCTACAGCATCGTCACCCGTGACACCGTCGACCAATCCTTCGCCCTCAACCGCCAACGCTTCCTCGCCGAGCAGGGCTACACCTACGACATCGTCGACGCCGACGAACTCTGAATTCTGAGAGCAGCGGGGGTTCGCACGCTCGACTGCACCACATACTGGCGATTTCAAGGGATCGCCGCACCGGAGGTTTTCGGCGAAGTTCCGTGCGCGCACGGATGCGGTGCGTCGCGGCCCGTCAAGGTTGGCGCATGCGAGTTCCGCAAGCTGCAGGTCGCGACGAAGTATCGGCCGTATGCGCGGTACCCGACATCAAACGACCGATGATCGTCGCCCGGGCTGGTCCCGCCAACGCTCGCCCAACGATCGCCATCCGAGAATCAGCCACTCATCGACCATATCCCGCGAACATTTCGGCCTGCGACGAAATGTTCCGGACGGGGCTCGGCGACGCGCCGCGTCGGCTCTCGATACCGCTAGCGAAGCGGGTCGGAGCCATCCCAGCCGTCAGCCGCGGCGGCAACTGCGGCGTAGAAACTGCGGAGGTGGACGGTGGGCTCATAGAGCTCGAGCATGTGACCATGGGTATGACGCGCGTCGACGAAGTGGAAACGGACGCCTCCGGCACTGGTGGCGCTCATCGCCAGGTCGTAGCCGCAGTCCGCCAGGCGAACGGTGGTCGCGTCGAGGTCGCCGACGAAGAAGGCCAGGTGATGCAGCCCCGATTCTTCGGGGGCGTACATGTCGCGCACCGCCGATGGGCCACCGCCGTGATCCTGCACCAGTTCGACCATTGCGTCGCCCCACTGTCCGTACGCCGACGAGTGGTCGAACACCCCCGGCCGCCCCCGGTACACCACGTCGGTCACAGCGATGTGCTCCCGAACGAAGAACGGGCCGGCACCCCACTGGTCGGCCCACGTCGTCGCCGCGGCGCGAACATCGGGCACGGTGTAGGCGATCTGCACGGGTGGGCCGAGCAGGCGGCCGACGGACAACGAGGCGGGGGGATGCACGAAGACCAACGTAGTACGGTCGCCGTGACAAGCTCAGCTGATGGATTCCGACGTTCAGGCCATCATCGACGTAACCATCGCCTATACCTGGGCGCTCGACACCAAGCAGTTCCAGGAACTCGACGACGTGTTCACCCCCGATGCCACCGGCATGTTGCACCACGTGGAGTGCGTCGGCCGCGAGGCGATCGTCAACCGCATTTCCGGGGCGTTGAGCAGGCTCGATGCCAGTCAACACTTGATCGGCAACCACCAGGTGCGCATCGACGGCGATACTGCGACGTGCCGCTGCCAACTCCAGAGCCAGCACGTGCGACGGGGCACCGAGGGCGGCGACAACTTCATCATCGGTGGCTACTACCTCGACACGCTCGCCCTCACCCCCGATGGCTGGCGGATCACCCACCGGGTGATGGAGGAGACCTGGCGTGACGGCAACCGGGCCGTCGTCAGCCGCGCGTAGACGGCTGGGGGTCGGGCTTATTCATCAGGAGAATTGTGCGGCTATCGTCGCCCGTCATGAGTGAGACCGATCTGCCGATTTCGACCCGTGTCGTCACGTTGCTTCGACGACCGGGTGCCGATGGGCCGCAGCCCGCCGACTTCGCCATCGAGGAGCGGCGCATCCCCGAGATCACCAACGGGCAGTTGCTCGTCGCCAACATCGCGATGAGCGTCGACCCGTCGATGCGCGGCCGACTGGAGACCACCGAGAAGCACTACACCACCAACTTCGAACTCGGCCAGCCCCTCGACGGATCTGCCGTCGGCATCGTCATCGACTCGCTCAGCCCGCTCGCCGCGCCGGGCGTCGTGGTGCGCCACCGGATGGGTTGGCGGGAGCACGCCATCGTCGATGCCTCGACGGTCAGCGTCGTCGACATCACCGCCGCGCCGGCGGGAGCGTGGCTCGGCATCCTCGGGCAGACCGGGTTCACGGCCTACGCCGGGCTCAAGCGCACCGCCGAGTTCCGCTCGGGCGACGCGGTGTTCGTCTCGGCCGCGGCAGGCGCGGTTGGTTCTGCGGCTGGCCAGTTCGCTCGGCTGATGGGCGCGTCACGGGTGATCGGCAGTGCCGGCGGCGCGGCCAAGTCGCAGATGCTGGTCGACGAACTGGGCTTCGACGCATCGTTCGATTACCGCGCCGAAGCAGCATTGGATGCGCTGCCCCGTCTGGCGCCGGATGGCATCGACGTCTACTTCGACAACGTCGGCGGGCCACAACTCGTCGCCGCCCTGCACTCGATGAACCAGGGCGGCCGAGTCGCGCTCTGCGGGATGATCTCGCAATACGACGCCGCCGGGCGTGGGCAAGACATCAACCAGTTGATCGAGGCCGTGCTACGCCGGGTAACGATCCGCGGATTCATTGTGCGCGACCACGAAGACATCCGCGCCGACTTCGAACGCGACGTCGCCGGCTGGCTGCGCAGCGGCGAACTCAAGCCACAACAGACCGTCCTCGACGGCCTCGACCGCGCCGTCGAAGGCTTCCTCGGCATGCTCAAAGGCTCCAACATCGGCAAAATGCTCATCCGCCTCGACCCCACCTGGGACGTCTGACCGGTCATCGCCACCGAAGTCTCCGGGTAGAGTGGCGATTGTGAAGACAGTGGTGTTGGGCCGACCGCCCGCCGCGCTTGAGGCACTTATCGCGCATCGGCGCCAACTTGGACAGGACCTCTTCGATGAGGTCTGGCAAGGGTCGTACCACATGGCGCCGGCACCGCATTCACACCATGGCCTTGTGGCCAGAGATCTTCGTGGCCGCACCCGACACGCGCCGGGTGCGGTGCTTCGTGCTGACCAAGGACGCCTATGTCGAGTCAGTGGCGAGCCAACTGCTCGACGTCGCGTGCGCTGATGCCGCCGATCAGATCGACTGGCCGGGATGACGTCGATCTGGCCGATGCCGATCTGGCCTACTGGCCGGCGAGACGGGCGATGACAGGGGCCCATTCGTCGAGATGGCGTTGGCCGACGGTGACATAGCTAATGCCAAGGGTTTCGCGGCGTTCGAGCAGGGTGTCGCAGATCGCGTCGACCGAGCCTATGAAGGCGTGCGGGTTGGTCAGGATTTCGTCGCCGGTGACCCCGAAGCGGCTGCCGATGGCGTCGGCGGCTGCGGCCTGGTGGTCGGTGACGGCGATGAAGTACGCCCCGATCTCCAACTCGATGTCGTCGAAGCGATCGCCCGCTCCCTCGCGCACCCAGCCGGCCTTCTCGATCGTTCGCTCCAACGTCGACGAGGCGACGCTGTCGGGGCCGAGTTTGCCGGGTGAGTTGTCGAAGTTGAAGCTGACGATGTCGGCCAACCGCCCCGCTAGCCGCAAGACCCGCGGTGACCCGCCACCGATCATCAACGGCGGTCCGGGCCGCTGTACCGGCAACGGCGCTCCAGTGAATCCACTGACGTGCACGTGTTTGCCCTGCACGTCGATCGGCTCGCCGCTCCAGTGGGCCCGCAGCACGGCAACGGCCTCTTCCAACCGTTCGATCCGGACGCCCGGCCGGTCCATCTGGAGGCCGAGGCCCTCGTACTCGGCGGCCACCCAACCGGCCCCGATCGCCGCCTCCAGGCGTCCGCCCGAGATGAAGTCGACCGTCGCCAGTTCCTTGGCGAGTACGGCGGGGTGGTGGTAGTCGACGCAGAACACCCGACATCCGACCCGCAGCGTGGTCGTCACCGCGGCGGCAGCCATCATCGCCGAGATCGGGGCGACGTCGACGGGGCGATGTCCGCTGGCCGCAACGATCGAGCCGGGACCGAAGTGATGATCGGTGGTGAACAATGTCGAATAGCCCAGTTCTTCGGCCTTGCGGGCCAGGTCGAGCCACATCGGTCCCGACGACGCTTCGAACGCCTGGAACCCGAACCGGAACGGACGTGGTGCGCGTGGTGGAGTGGTCATCGGGCTGCTTTCCTCGAGAAATCGCTGGCGGGCGGAGTTGGACATGATGCTCATGCGGAGGCATCGATGGGCGTGGAGTTGGCGGCGGCCCACGACCGGGCCTCGTCGGACGCAACCCAGTTGATCGCGTTGGCCATCAGTCGGCGGTACGGAGCGAGCCCGAACGTCGCCGCAGTATCGCCGGGCTGGATATAGACGAGGGGGCTTCGCCCGGCGACCTTGGCCCACGAGATCAGGTTCGACGCCGGTGGGTGGCCGACGCAGTTCGGTGCCGCCTCGGCCCCGACGACCACATGCTCGAACGTGCGGATGAACCGCTCCCCGGAGTAGTCGGCATCGGAGGTGAGCAGGGGAATCACCTCGTCGTCGAAGATCGGACAACAGTACAACTCGTCGGTCAACTCGAAGTCACCGACTCCCTCGCACACCGGGTGTGTGGGGTTCGTGATCCGGGCGGTGTAGGTGTCGATGCAGGTGCCCGACGACGGCCAGTCGACGCCTCGCAGCGGTCCGGGGGCGTAGTTGAAACGACCGCCGAGCGCCGTTGCCCAGCCGTCCCACGACGGCCACGAGGCCAGCGAGTGGTGGGTGACGACCAGCGGTTGGCCGGCGTCCAACAACGCGGTCAACGCCGCAACCGTCTCATCGGAGGGAGGCCGAGCGACGGGAGGTTCGCCGCGGCGCAGATGGAGCCCGACGATGTCGTGGAGCACGATCACATCCCACGCGTCCGCCGCCGCCGGGGTGAGCCAATGTTGCGCCGAGGGCTGTACCGCGTGGGCCCACACCCAGTCGTGTTCGGCGGCCAGCGCCGCGAACATCGCCCAAAACGCCGGGTGATCGACGCTGTGCCCCCCGGTGACGACAAGCACCCGCCGAGTCATCAGAACCCGATCCGCAGCGTGAAGCCGCCGTCAACGACGATGTTCTGACCGGTGACCCACGAGGCGGCCGGGCTGGCCAGGAACGTCACCACGTTGGCGACCTCCTCCGCAGTGCCTTGGCGACCCGAGGGTTGGCGAGCGATGTTTGCCTCGTAGTAGTCGGGCTTGCCGCGTTGGATCCGGTCCCACGAACCGCCCTCAATGAAGATCGGCCCGGGCGACACCACGTTGGCCCGCACTCCGGCCGGGGCTTCCTGCTTGGCCAATTGGGCGATGTAGTTGACGAGGGCGGCCTTGACCGCCCCGTAGCTCATTCCGCCGCCCGGGTAGTTGTGATACTCGACCGCGGTGATCGTGCCGAGTTGCACGATGCCCGCTCGGTCGCCCACGCGGCGAGGGCCGCGTGATCCGACACGTCAACCACCCGGCCGACCACTTCGTCGGCACCGTGTGCGGCCGTCAGCGCGTCGATACCGTCCTGGCCCCGAGCACAGACCGCAACCGTCATGCCCTCGGCCACCAACCGCTCGACGATCGCCCGCCCGATCCCCCGGGTCCCTCCGGTGACCAGCGCTTTTCCTCCCGACAGCCCCAAATCCATGTAGTGCTCCCCCTGCTCAGCGGGCCAGAAACCCGGCGTCGACGGCCAACGCGTGACCCATCGTGAACGATGCGCCGTCGGAGCACAACCACAGCGCCGCCTGGGCGATCTCATCGGGGCGTCCGAACCGGCCGATCAGGCTCAGTCGGCTGACGACGTCCGACTCCACGCGGCCCCGCCGTTCCATCGCGTTGCGCAGCATTGGTGTGTCGATGGCGCCCGGCAGGATCGCGTTGATCCGGATGCCATGAGCGGCGTAGTCGATCGCCGCCGACTTCGTCATGCCGAGCACTGCGTGCTTCGCGGTGGTGTATGCCGGTTGATTGGGTTGCGGGCGCACGGAGTTGGTCGAGGCAATATTGACGATCGCCCCACCGGTTCCCGCGGCCAACATCGCCCGTAGCTCGTACTTCATCGACAGGAACACGCCGCGGACGTTGACCGCCTGCATCCGGTCGAACAGGTCCTCGTCGCAATCGGCCAATGGTACCGTCTCGTTCTCGATCGCCGCCGCGTTGACCGCACAGTGCAACCCCCCGAATCGGTCGACCGCGACGGCGACGGCGGCTTCGACGGCAGGAGCCGACGAGACATCGCAGCGCACGTATACCGCCTCGCCCCCGGCCGCCTCGACGAGCCGAATCGTCTCGGCTCCACCCCCATCGTCAACGTCGGCGACCACGACCTTGGCCCCTGCGGCGGCGAACGCTGTCGAGATCTCTCGACCCATCCCACCCGAACCTCCCGTGACCAGCGCGACCTCACCAACGAACGACACCTCGACAGCACCCACGACAAACCTCCTGATGAATTACGCGCGAGACTACGCGGTCCATGGCAGGGGTCACCAGGTATGGTGAGGCGCCGACGTCGACTGCGTCAAGGGGAAAGGACCGTCCGTGGCATCGAAACCCGTCCCGGGCCGCATCCCGGTTTCAGGCGCGAAACACTTGGAAATCGTGGCCGGCGAGGCGCTCAACCGCCCGCTGAAGACCGCCGAAGTCGTCGCCCGCGACATCGTCCGCGGCATTGTCTCCAGCGGCATGCGCACCGGTGATCCCCTCCCGCCTGAGTCAGCAATGCTCGAACAACATGGCGTCAGTCGCGAATCCCTACGCGAAGGACTCCGGCTGCTCGAGGTGCAAGGACTGATCCGGATTCGGCGCGGCCCCGGCGGCGGGCCGATCGTGGGCCAGGTCGATCCGGCCAACTTCGGGCGCGTCTCGACGCTGTATTTCCATCTCGCAGGAGCCTCGTACGACGAGTTGTTCGATGCCTGGGTGGTGGCCGAGGCGATCATGGCGGAGCGAGCGGCGCGTCACCCCAGCCCGTCCACTCGCCGGACGGCGATGGCGCCCTACCTCCTGCCGCACCCTCCCGACCACCCGAACGACATGCACGAGTTCGTCCAGCTGCACAGTGGGTTCCACACCGTCGTCGCCCGCCTCGGGCAAAACCGCGTGATCGAGCTGGTCCTCCCCTCGTTCGGTCAAATTGTCAGCCATCACATGATGTTGCGCGACGACCCCCGGCGACTCGCTGAGCTGCTCGAACATGACCATCGCCAACTCGCCAAGGCGATTGCCGCCGGCCAGGCCCGCCAAGCCGGCCAGCTCATGGAAGCGCACGTCGAGCGGATCGTCATGCTGCACCGGGAGCACTCCAATCTCGACGGAACCGACATCGTCGAATGGCTCTGACGGGATGGTTCTGACGGGATGGCTCGCCCAGGCCGACCCCTGACTCCGAGCGTTGCCGACCCGCCGATACCGACCTCCACCTGGCTCGCCCTCGGCGCCGCAGTCAGCAGTCTGTTCCTCTTCATGATCGACGCCGGGCTCATCTCGGTGGCCCGCCCGGCGATGGAGGCCGAGTTCTCCGACAGTTCACGGGCCCTGCTGTCGTGGGCGTCGACCGGCTATCTCGTTGCGGTGTCGTCGTTGTTACTGGTCGCCGGACGCCTTGCCGATCGTCATGGCCGCAAGCGCTTCTACCTGGCCGGAGTCCTCGGATTCGGCCTCAGCTCCGTGCTCACCGCTCTCGCCCCGAGTGCCGAGCTGCTGATCGCGGCTCGCATCGGTCAGGGCATTGCCGCTGCGTTCTTGACGTCCAGTGCACTCGCGCTGGTCTTGCCGTTGTTCCCTGAGTCCCGGCGCGGCGTGGTCGTCGGCATCTGGGGCGGCGTCGGCGCGGTCGCCGCCGTGCTGGCCCCGACGGCCGGTGGGTTGCTGATCGACCGCGCCGGCTGGCGCTGGCCATTCGCGATCGTCGGGCCAATGGCGCTGGCCGCGTATATCGTTGGGCGGCGAGTGCTCGTCGAGCAATGCAACCCCGCCCTCGCCAAAATCGGCGACCGCATCGGCGTGGTGATCGGACCCGCCGGGCTTGGACTGCTCGCTCTCGCGCTGTCGCAAGGCCGTCGTTGGGGATGGACAGCACCGACGACCGTTGTCGTGGGCGTCGTCGCCGTCGCGCTGATCGCCGCGTTCATCGTCCGGTGCCGAACCGTCGATTCTCCCCTACTCGATCTGACGATTTTCCGGATCACCGCCTTTCGCGCACATACTTCGGCGGGGGCGCTGCAACAGGTCGGCTTCTTCTCGTGGTATCTGACTGCTCCGCTGATCTTCACCTCGTTGTGGGGATGGTCGATCCTCGAAGCCGGGTCGGCGCTGGCGCTCGGCCAGGCGTTTGCGGCGATCAGCGGTCCGTTGGGCGGACGGTGGGTCGACCGGTATGGACCGATCGGACCGATCGCCGGTTCCGCGTTGCTCACCGCGCTCGGGCCGATCTGGCTGATCGTCGGGGTTACCGAGCGACCCGACTTCTGGCGCACGTTTCTGCCGGCGACCGTTCTCATCGGGTTCGGAGGTGGCATCTGCGGCATTCTGACCACCGGAGCGGCCCTCAGCCCGCTCGATGGGACGATTCTCGGCGCGGCCAACAGCTTGCACCAATTGATCCGCCGAGTTGGCGGCACCTTCGGGGCGGTGTTGGGCTCCACGTTGCTCGGCGACGCGACGGGTGGTGAGTCGCTGCTCACCGGGGCCCGTCTGGTGTGGGGGCTGGTGGCCATCGCCCATCTGGCAATGTGCGTGCCGCTGCTGAAAGCTACTTGGCGCCGGACTACTTGGCGTCGGACCAGCGGTCAACGACGCTGATATCGGCCACGAATCGCACGCTGGCCAGCGGCGACCAACGCGCCGCGGCCTCGTCGAGGCAGCGGTTCAGCAACTCGGCGACGTCGTCGGCTACCTCGCTCGGCGTGTGGATCAGAAGTTCGTCGTGGAGGCAGAGCACGATGCTCGCCCCGAACGGCGCGGCGCGGGCCCGCATCGTCGCCGCCCAGACCTTGAAGAACTCGGCGGCCGCGCCCTGCACGACCGCGTTGCGCGCATAGCGACCCCGCGCCGCGGCCCGACTGCGGGCATCGCGATCGCTCATCCCTTCAGTGTTTGTCGAGCCCATCGGGATCAGCCGCCCGCCGTAGGTCCGCAGCTCACGACCGGTTTGTCCGGCGACGTCGGCCGCTTCAAGGTAGGCCATGGCGACCCGATACGAGGCTTGCAGGCGGCGCAGGGCGTGGGCTCCCTGCCCCGTGGTCTGGCCGTACATCGCGCCCAAAACGGCGAGCTTGGCGGTGGCCCGGTCAACCCCCAACTCGTTGGCAACGGGGGTGTACATGTCATCGTCGCGGGTCGCCCCGGCCAGCGCCGTGTCGCCCGAGACGGCGGCCAGAATCCGCGGTTCGATCTGCCCGAGATCGGCGCGGACGAACCGGAATCCAGGCTCGGCGACGACCGCGACGCGCATATGGGCGGGCATGTTGTGCAACCCGGCCGAGGCCGTCATCCGGCCTGCTGCACCGTCGCACCCCGACCACTCGCCTCGCAGCCGACCGTCGGCGCCGACGTGTTCGTCGAGCCAGGTGAAGCCGTAGGTCGTCGAGATCCGCTCGGCCTTGCGCCACACGAGCAGGGCGTCGAGCAACGGATGCACCCCTTCCAGTCCGCGCAACCGCCACGCCCGCGTGTCGGGGACGTCGACGCCGATCAGCTTGAGCAACGAACGAACGTGGGCCGGGTTGCGCAGGTCGGCGTTCGCTCCGGTGGGGGCGTGACAGAGCACGTCGGCGTCACGCTGCGCTCGTTGGGCAACCATCTCGGCCATCGTCCGCGTCCGCGGCCCGACGAGGTCGGTGATCATCTCCTCGGCGATGCGACGGTCCATCGGCAGGCCGTCGTGGGCCAGCTCGGCACACAGCAGTTCGGCGGCCGACTCCGAGCGAGCTGTCGCCAGGGCTGCCGGGTTGGCCGAGAGCTCCCCCAGTCGGGTGATCTGACGGTGCTGGGCGTCGACGGCCAGCGCCGCCCATTCCGCCAGGCGGTCCGCTGATTCGGCCCACGCCCCGGCAGCCCAGTGGGCGTCGAGGTACCCATCGGGTCGCACCGGACCTTCGGTGTCTGGTTCGGACAGCATCGAGAAGAGATCGTCGGGCGACGCTGCGGGCAGCGCGGCGGTCGTCAGATCGTGGAGCTGGGCCCAGACCCGACCCGAATCGGTGCGCCAACCTCCGGTCAGGATTCGTTGCACCGATGCGACGTCCCAACAGCGCGCGAACCGGACCCCCGCGTCGACCAGGGTGTTCGCCGTCTCGATCGACCACCAGACCCACCGCGGTCCGACCGCGTCCTCGACGGTCGCAACCAGGGCGAACGGGTCGATATCATCGGCACAAACCGCCCACCGCTGGGTCGCCGTCGCCAGTCCGACGCCGACTCCTGGAGCGATCGCGACGCCCAAGGTCGCCGACCCACCGACCGCCGCGCCGATTTCGGCAACGATCTCGGTGGACTCCATCGCCCCACCCTGCCATCTGATTGCTACCGCGCTTGGATTCCAGGTTCCGAGTCAGCCGAACGGTCACCCCGCGAGGTTTTTGACCGCTCCAGGTAGGATGTTGACGCAGTTGACCCTCCGGGCGGAGATCGGATTCTCCATGAAATCGGGCATGAAATCGGGCATGAACAGACGACGGCTCCTGGCTTGTGCCATCGCCGCCACGGCGATTGCGCCGGTCTTGCCCCCGGGGGCCCATGGGCAGGTCGACAACCGGCCGGCCCTCCGGTGGGGTGCCCATGTCGCCCAGCGTGACCCGGCCCTCACCGAGTTCGAAAACGTTGTCCGTCTTGAGAACGTCGTCGGCCGTCGATTCTCGGCGTCACGGGTGTACGCAACCTGGGCCGAGTCGTTCCCCGACAAGGTCGAAGCCGCCCTGAATGCCGGCGGGCGCACCCTGCTGTTCTCGATGAAGCCGCAGCGCTCCGACGGCACCAAGAACACCTGGGCGCATTTGGCTGCCGCCCACCCCGGCAGCCAACTGCACAACCAGATGAATCAGCTTGGTGCGGAGTTCAAGG
>JANNNL010000188.1:0-14954 GCA_031398525.1 Actinomycetes bacterium
CTCGCAAGGTCGTCGTCACCAAGGACGAGACCACCATCATCGAGGGTGCCGGTTCCGAGGACGACGTCGCCGGCCGCATCGCCCAGATCAAGATGGAGATCGAGAACACCGACTCCGACTACGACCGCGAGAAGCTGCAAGAGCGTCTCGCCAAGCTGTCGGGCGGCGTTGCCGTGCTCAAGGTCGGTGCGGCCACCGAGGTCGAGCTGAAGGAAAAGAAGCACCGCATCGAAGACGCGGTCTCCACGACCAAGGCTGCCATCGAAGAGGGCGTCGTCCCCGGCGGCGGCGTTGCGTTGCTCCGGGCCCAGGCCGCTGTGCTCAAGGTTGTCGAGGAGCTTTCGGGCGACGAGGCCACTGGCGCACGCATCGTGGCCAAGAGCCTCGAGGCCCCGCTGAAGCAGATCGCCGAAAACGCCGGTATGGAGGGCGGGGTGGTTGTCGAGAAGGTCAAGGGCCTGAAGGGCGCCAACGGTCTGAATGCCGCCACGGGCGAGTACGTCGACCTGGTCAAGCTCGGCGTCATCGATGCCGCCAAGGTCACCCGCTCGGCGCTGCAGAACGCAGCCTCGATCGCGGCGCTCTTCCTCACCACCGAGGCTGTCGTTGCCGACAAGCCCGAAGCTGCCGCCCCCATGGGTGGCGGTGGAGGCATGGAAGACTACTGATCTGATCGAAGCGCCGGTGTCTGCCCGCGGCTGGGACGGCATGGGATGAACATCGATCAAACGTAGAAGTGGCCCGGGGGAAACCCCGGGCCACTCTTCGTTTTCGGATTGCGGTGAGGCTCAGACGAGATCGGCGTAACCGGCCAACGGTGACTCGACGAACGTGGCGACTGGCGCCCGATAGTCGATCACGGTTGCCGGTGTCGGCGAGTTGTCGCCGCTGTACACGTTGACGACGGCGACTCCGTCCCCAATCTGCAGGTCGTTGAGCAGGACATCTGGGCTTGCGATGTTCTCGGGCAACGCCACGCGGGCGAACTCGGCTCCGGTCACCCGGTCGACGACGACGAGTTGGCCTCCGGCGATCCACCCGATCTGGGTGCCCGTCGAGTTGATGGCGAAGTGACGCGGGCACTCGTCGCAGTCGTCGAGTGCGGGCTCGATCGCTCCGTATGTCGCCGGGTCGAGTCCAAGCCGACCCGACGTGGTGACCGAGAAGAGGCTCCTGTAGCCCCCGCTGTTGCGCTCGCCGACGATGAGATCACCGCCGAACCGCAGCCGACTCGTCACGGTCTCACCGCTGCTGAGCTCGGCCAACTCGATGGTGCTGGCCTCGACTGGACGGGCCAGATACAACAGCTCTCCGCCCGACGACCGCTGGATGCTGTAGAGCACCTCAGGGCGCCCGTCGACGACCCGCACGTCGTGCAGCCGCAACGTCTCGCCGTTACGGGCGGGGTAGAGGATGATCTGTCGACCGTCGGGGCGTACCCGCCAGATGTCGGTCGGGTCGGTGGAACCTGAGGCGTATTGGCCGGCCTGGTACATCACCCCAATGCCGGGTCCGTCGGGGAATGAGATGGCGTTGTCGCCGCCCGCCAGGCTCAGTGGTGTCTCGCCGAGTTCCGAAACCAGGCGGGGCCCGAGATCTGTGGCGACCGTGAGCACCACTCCAGTGGGCCATGCCGAGGCGGGCTCAACCGATGGATCAGTGGGCACCGGTGGCGAGCTCGTGGCGGTCGGCTCGGGGGCAGTCGCCAGCGGTTCGCTCGGCACCGGCAGTGTCGGTTGGGGCTCGCTGCCGGCCGTCGGTGGTACTGCCGCGGTGACATCAACGATCGCCGAGTCTGGTACCGAGGCAAGGCCGAGTGTCGTCGGTGGAGGCGTGGTCGTCATCGTCGTCGTCGTCGGATTGTCGCTTCGAGCGATGAAGATTGCGCCGATCACCGCCGCGACGAACAACAGGCCGGCCAGCCACCAGATACCGCCGCTGCGGCGATGGGTCGGAGCGGGCGGGCGAGGTGGCTCAGGATCGGCCACGAGGTTTCGATCAGCGCCGCGCCGATCGCGCTCCAGTGCCGCGGGTTGCAGAACTTGAGGCCGGGGTGGGGGTAGCGCCTCGACCGGCGTTGGTGGTGGGAGAGGGGGGCGCCACGGCCCGGGATCCGCCATGACAGACCTTTCTTACAGATTGATCTTCGTGGCCTGCGTTGTCGGCGAGTCAGTCGACGACATCTTCAACGACGCCGACCGCCCGATCACCGACTCCATCGGCGAGGTCACGAATCTTGCGGGTTGCGTCGCTGTCGAGCATCGTTTCCTCAAGCGTGGCGGTGTCGACGACGAGCCAGGCGACCACACCGACGACCGCACCGACCAACGGAAAGACGATGAATCCCCAGAGTTGCTTGAGCGCATCGCTACCGGAGAACACGGCCGAGGCAAGGCTCCGCACCGGGTTGGCCGATGCGTTGTCGACGGCGGTGGATACCAGGTTGATCATCACGAGTGTCATGCCGATGCTGAGGCCACGAGCTCCGGGGGAAAAGGCCCGTCCAGAGGTGCACAGAGCGACGAACACCCAGATGGCGGCCAGGATGATTTCGAGCATCATCACCGAACCGAGGCCGTATCCACCGGGGCTGCCCCCGCCGTCGCCCCAGCCGTTGGCAGCAAAGTTGTAGCGGGCGCTCCACCCTTCGACTCCGCTAGCGATGCCCCAGACGACCAGGCCACCGAGCAGGGCACCAATCACCTGGCCGATCACGTAGAACATGGCGCGAGCCGGAGTGAGTTTGCGGCTGATGACCATCGCCAATGTGACAGCCGGGTTGATATGACATCCGGAGATGTTGCCGATCGCATGCGACATGGCCGTGAACGTGAGTCCCCACGCCAGCGCGATGCCGAGCACTCCGATGGCCGAGCCACCGAGCACGGCGGCCCCCAGGCCGCCGATCATCAGCACCGCCGTCGCCATTGCCTCGGCGCCGAGTACTCGTGAATTGCTGGTCATGTCGTTACTCCTCAGATAGGGAAGGCGGTCGATCTTCCCCGGCAGCAAAATAGCGCCCCGGGAGGGGTGTCCTGGCGGATGCTCGCCACGCGGTCGGTCGCCCGTGGTCAGCGGCGGGGTGGGTCGGCCCGGGCCGGGTCGACGGGCCACGCGTGCTTGGGGTACCGCCCGGCCATTTCCTTGCGAACCTCGGTCCATGACCCGGACCAGAAGCCGGCCAGGTCGCTGGTGATCTGGACTGGGCGCCCCGCCGGTGACAGCAGGTGGAGCAGCACCTTGACTCGCCCGCCAGCCACCGTCGGACCCTGAGACAATCCGAAAAGCTCCTGTACCCGGATCGCCAGAACCGGCTGGTCAGCGTTGTCGTAGCCGATGGCAAAGCGTCGACCGGTGGCCGATGGATTGCGCGTAAAGTGCGTTGGGGCGAGGCGGTCGAGATCGGAGCGGAGACGAGGATCGAGCCCGGCTCCCAGCACGGTCGCGGGGTCGATCGCTTCGAGGTCGGCCCGGCTGCGGGCGAACAACAGGAACGGGGCAAGCCACTCCTCCAACGTGTCGGTCAACCGGGGAATTGACCAGTCCGGCCACGGATCGCCGATGACGCGATTCAGGAACGCAACGCGCCCACGTTGTGCAGTGGCGTCGGCGCTCCACGTCAAGGCCCCTTCGACGCCTCGTTCCCGCACTCGGCTGATGAGGGCATCGATCACGAATGGTCCGGGCTCGGGCTTGCGCGAGATGTCATCGAGCATCACGCCACCCAGCCGTCGCTCGATCACTTCCACGAGTTCATCGCGGCGGGTGTCCCAGGTCAACCGTTCGGTCTCGGTCACTTCGGTGCCGAAAATCTCGCCGAGGCTGGCGCTATCGATCGCCGTCGCCAGCCGAATGCGCGCCTCACGTCGATCGCCTTCCATGTCGGCGACCACGACAAATGGCTCGTGGGCCAGCGGGTCGGTGGCTGGCACCCAAGCGGCAGTGCCGTTGGGGAGTTGAAAGCGCCCGACCTGAGCCCGTCGGATCGCCAGGCGGTCGGGGTAGGCGATGGCAAGCAGCTCGGCCATCGCTGTGACATTGGGGACCTCTGCGACGTCGGTGACCGAGACGTGTAAGTCGATTCGCCGGATGAGCTCGCCCGCCCGCCGCCGTGCCGTGCTCAGCGCTCGTCCGTCGGCTTGTGGATGACGCCGGCCCGGGTCACCTATGAGTTCCACCCGCGTTGCCAAGTCGGTCGGGACTTCATCGGGTCGGCCGCGCATGACGTCGCGCTCTTCGAGCAACGCGGCGATCACGCAGGCCAGCCCGGCCCGCTCCGGGCTCGTTGCGGCGGAGCGGGCGACCATCGCCGCCAGACGAGGATGGAGCGGAAGGTGGTTCATCTCGCGGCCCAAGGGTGTCAGCCAGCCGGAGCCGTCGAGCGCCCCCAGCCGCGTGAGTAGCTCGCGAGCTTCGGCAAAGCTACGTTCGGGCGGCAGGTCGATGAACGGCAGCGTGGTCGGGTCACTTGTGCCCCACGCGGCCAGTTCGAGCGCGAAGTTGGCTAGGTCGATTTGCAGAATCTCGGGTTCACCGAACGGGCGCCGGGCGGCCTGCTCACCTTTCGACCACAGCCGATAGACGACCCCGGGGCCGAGCCGTCCGGCGCGTCCAGCGCGTTGATCAGCCGAGGCACGCGAAACGTTGATGGTCTGCAACCGGGTCATCCCGGTGCGCGGATCGAACCTGGGGGCGCGGGCGAGGCCGCTGTCGACGACGATGCGCACGCCGTCGACCGTCAAGCTGCTTTCGGCGATGTCGGTGGCCAGCACGACTCGCCGTCGCCCTGCCGGGCTCGGTCGCAGCGCGGCATCTTGTTCTTCGTTCGACAGCATGCCGTAGAGCGGGCGCACGTCGGTGGCTTGGGCAGCAGGCAAGTGGGCGAGAAGTTGCCCGACCTGGGTGATCTCGCGAACCCCCGGCAGGAAGACGAGCACGTCGCCGGTCTCGCGTCGAAGCGCTGCCTCGACTCCTGCCGCGACGGCCGGCTCCAATCGCTGGTTCGCCTGGCGTGGCATCCAGCGAACATCGATTGGGAACGGCTGGGCGTCGACGGAGATGATTGGCGCGGGAGCGTCGGGATAGCCGATCAGTTCGGCGAGGCGACGTGCCGCGACAGTCGCGGACATCGCACAGATTCGCAGGTCGTCGCGCAGTATCCGCCGGGCGTCGAGGGCGAGGGCCAAGCCGACATCGGTATGCACGTTGCGCTCGTGAACCTCGTCGAAGATCACCAGGCTGGTTCCGGAGAGCCCGGGATCGCGCTGCAGGCGGCGGGTCAACACCCCTTCGGTCACGACTTCGATCCGAGTACGTGCGCTGATCCGGCGGTCGTCGCGGGTCACGTAGCCGACCGTGCCCCCGACATCGTCGCCGAGGAGGTCGGCCATACGGCGTGCCGCGGCGCGGGTGGCCAGCCGGCGCGGTTCGAGGACAACGATTCGGCCCGATGAGGCCCACGGTGCGTCGAGCAGTGCGAGCGGTAGCCGAGTGGTCTTGCCGGTGCCCGGTGGGGCGACGACGACCGCGCTGCCCCCGGGAGGGGCCAGCGCGGCGAGGAGTGGGGCAACGGCGGCGTCGATCGGTGAAGTCACAGCGTCGAGCGGTTTAGCACGCTCAACCCCGGTTCACCTCCGCGATCATGCCCCGATGAGTTGGTGAGCCTCGGGTTCCGACATCGGAGCCGTCGCAAAGCTGCTCATTCCCTCATGCAAACCGATGCGAGCGCGGAAGCCGAGCACGTCGTGCGCCCGGGTGGAACTGGCGAGCAAGTGCCGTGATGCACCGGGGCGGTATCGGCCGACCACCGCAGGCCACAGGCGGCTGTCTCGGGCGACACACAGGGTCGTGGCCGCCTCGAGCAGTGTGGCCGATCGGCCCGTCCCGATGTTGAGAACTCCGTGGAAGGGCACCGCCGTCTCGAAGGCGAGAACGTTTGCCCGGGCGGCGTCGGAAACGTGGATGAAATCGCGGCGTTGTCCGCCGTCTTCGAATACTTGGGGGCGGACGCCGTCTTCGATCTGGCTGCGAAATAGCCCGGCGACACCGACGAGCGGCGAATTGCGCGGCATCAGTGGCCCGTACAGATTGTGATAGCGCAGCGTCGTCACCGTGGTACCCGGGTGGTCGACGGCGTATGCCTCGAACAACATCTCCTGGTGTACCCGGGTCACGGCGGCGAGCCCACGGGGGCGGACGCGAGCGTCTTCTGTGATGAGCGCAGCACTGACCTCGGCCCCACAGATCGAGCAGCGGGGCTCGAACCGACCGGCCTCAAGATCTTCGGCTCGGCGAGGTTCTGGTTCGATTCGCCCATGATCTGCGCAGTCGTACACCCCATCGCCGTACACCGACGTGGAGCTCCCAGCGACGACATGGCCCGCAAAGCTCGCGTCGTGCAGGGCCGTCAGCACGGTGGCGGTACCGAGGTCGTTCTGTCGGACGTACGACCGAAGATCGGCAAAGCCATCGCCGGGTACCGTTCGGAACGCCTGGTGCGACACGGCGTCGACGCGGTCGACGGCTCGACGAACCTTGTCGACATCATCGACATCGGCCCATACCCGCTCGACTCTGACGCCGAGCGACGCACCGAGGGAGTCAATGGTGTCTGGCGTATCAAGCCCGACGACCTCGTGACCGGCCTCGCTGAGAAGCTGAACGACGTGAGCACCGACAAATCCGGTTGCACCGGTGACCAGCACACGCACGACAGGATCCTTTCTCAGGGTCAGACCGCTCCGACGCCTTAGCTGCTTACTTTGGTGAATACCTGATGTTACTCGTAGCGGTTGACGAGCACTCTCAGCGTCATGGTAGCGGGTTTCGCGGAGCTTCATGCCCATACCCCACAGTGCCAGTAAGTTCGTGGCGTGATACAGGTCTCGGGGCTCATCAAGAGGTATGGATCGAAGGTCGCCGTTGGCGGGCTCGACTTTGAGATTCAGCCCGGTCGGGTCACTGGATTTCTCGGACCGAATGGCTCGGGGAAGAGCACCACGATGCGGTGCATGGTGGGACTTGATCGACCTGACGCCGGTCATACCCGCTTCGATGGCCGTTCATACCGAGCACTGGAGAGACCACTCCACGAGGTCGGCACGCTGCTCGACGCCTCGTACCTTCATCCCACGCGTAAGGCGCGACTGCACTTGCGGGGAATTGCCGCATCGAACGGCATCGCCACCAGTCGCATCGACGAGGTGCTGGCGATGGTCGGACTGACCGATGTGGCGAATGTGCGGCCGAAGGCCTACTCGCTGGGCATGCGCCAGCGGTTGGGGCTCGCCGCGGCGCTCCTCGGTGATCCGAAGGTGCTCATCCTCGACGAACCCGCCAACGGACTCGACCCGGAAGGCATCCGCTGGATTCGGGATTTCCTCTCATATCTCGCTGATCAGGGTCGGGCGATCTTCGTGTCGAGCCATCTGCTCTCTGAGATGGCGCTGATGGCTGACCACCTCGTGGTGATCGGCCAAGGGCTGTTGATAGAGGAAGGCTCGGCAGCATCGTTCATCGAGCGGTACGCCGAGCGCTGGGTCACGATTCGCAGCCCCCAGGCGGCGAGGCTTGGCGAGTTGATCAGGATTGAGGGCGCGACCGTGGCGGGGGATGCAGAGTCGATCGAAGTACGCGGCGCCACGGCGGCCGAGCTCGGCGAACTCGCGGCGAAGCATGGCATCGTGCTGCACGAGTTGAGTCCGCAGAGCGGATCATTGGAGGACGCATTCCTGGAGCTGACACGGGGTACCCAGGAGTATCGAACCGAGGCGCCGCCGGTGCCGTCGTCACCCGGGAACCAACCCCCGAACCGAGAGATGCCCTTGCCGCCACCATCGCCCCCATCACCGTCGCCGCCGGGATCGCCAGAGAGCTTTCCGGAGGTGGGGCGATGATCAACGCCATTCAAAGCGAGTGGATCAAGCTGCGCTCGGCTCGTTCCAACATCGTGTTGGTCTGCCTGGCAATCGGACTTCCACTGTCGATCTCGACGTTGATATCGGTCTTCGCTGACATGGAGGGCAGCGATCCGATCGACGTGATGGCCGCGGTCGTGCTCGGACCGTGCTTCATCTGCGTGATCATGGCCGGGGTGATCGGGGTCTTGGGTATCGGCCAGGAGTATCGCCACAACACCATTCGGGTGACGTTCACCGGTGAGCCTCGCCGCTCGCGGGTACTCGCCGCCAAGGTCGTCGTGACGACAGCGTTCGGTCTCGGCATTGGATTATTGACCCAAGCATTGTGCTTGGCCGTGGCCAAGACGATCTTCTCGGTGCGCGATATCGACATCGCCTTCTTCGAGCCTGGCGTCAACACGACGGCCTTCATCGGGCAGGTGTTGCTCTGCGGGTTGTTCACCCTGGCGGGCTTCGGCCTCGGGGCGATCCTGCGTCAACCGGCCGGCGCGATTCCGATCTTGGTGGTGTTCCCACTGGTCATCGAACCGATTCTGGGCGGATTGCTCGGGCTCATCGCTGACAACGCCGGCAAATGGATGCCATTCCAGCAGGGCATCCGGCTAGCCGTGAACACGGAAACCGGACCCGAAGTGTTCTCTCGGTTGTATGCCGGGCTGTATTTCGGCGGCTTCGTTGCCGTGCTCGTGGGAATCGGCTGGCTGCTCGTCGAGCGCCGCGACGCCTGAGGCGAAGTCTGGAGCCCGCTTCAGGGGCCAGGACTCAGCGAGCCCGAAGGCTCAGGCGATCACGCATGATGATGCGGTAGCGGCGGTCCTGCTGCTCGAGCCAGCCCAAGCGGATGAACGAGGCGATTGCCTTGTTGACCCGCTCGCGTGATGCGCCGACCATGCCGGCCAGTTCTTCTTGCGTGACCGGGAGGATGAACTCGTCGGCCCCTTCGGCGAGTTCCAACAGGCGCTTGGCGGTGCGGCCGGTGACATCGAGGAACACCGAGTCGGCGAGTGCCTCGTCCATTGCCCGAATGCGGCCGGCGAGGAGGCGGGTGACACCCCACAGAATGTCGGGGTTCTCGGTGAGCATCTTCTTCACCGGGGCGAACGGGATCGCCAGCACGGCCGATGGTTCGAGCGCCCTGGCCATTGCCGATCGGGGGAGTCCGTCGAGGAGGCCCATCTCTCCGAACAGATCGCCCGGTTCCATCAGGGCATAGACGCTCTCGCGCTTGTCGAAGCTTTGGTTGGCGATGGCGATGCGGCCGCGCAATACGACGTAGAGACCTTCGGATTCGTCACCCTCATTGAACAACACGTCGCCGCGGACGAGCGAGCGTTCATTGCTGGTGGAGACGATCTGGCGGAGGGAGTCGAGATCGGCACCGGCGAAAAAGTCGGACTTGGCGAGGAGGTCTTCATGAGCCATGGCGGTCATGACCGTACTACCGTTGAGCCCTGTGTCACAGGACGCTGCGCACGCGGACCATTCCGACGAGGAAATCTGGACGATCGTGGTCGGCGGCGGCAGTGGACGCCGGTTCGGAACGCTCAAGCAATATGAAGAGCTCGGCGGTCGGCGCGTCCTCGATTGGGCGCTTTCGGCGGCTGGTTCGGTCAGCGATGGCGTCGTGCTTGTGGTGCCCGAGGGTTTCGCCAACGAATCCGGCACAGTGGTCGGTGGAGCGACCCGCAGCGAGTCCGTGCGCCGCGGGCTGGCGGTAGTTCCAGAATCGGCGACGATCATTTGCGTGCACGACGCGGCCCGGCCGTTCGCTGGTGCTGCGACGTTTTCCCTGGTCATCGATGCGATCTTCGCTGGCGCCGACGGGGCACTGCCCGGGGTGGCCGTCACCGACACGATCAAGGTCGTGTCGCCCGATGGGGTCGTCGAGTCCACTCCCGATCGCTCGACGCTGGTCGCCGTGCAGACTCCTCAGGCATTTCGGGCGTCGATGCTTCGGCGGGCCCACGCGGCCGAGGGCGAGGGAACCGACGACGGCGCGCTGGTCGAGGCAGTAGGCGGCCGCGTGGTGGTGGTCGTCGGTGAGCCCGACAACCGCAAAATCACCCACCCCGATGACCTGGTGTGGGCGCGAGGCCGGTTGACTGCTGAGGTATGACCTTCGACGTTCGCTGTGGCCAGGGATTTGATATCCACCGGTTCAGCGACGATCCGGCTCGGCCGATGGTGCTGGGTGGCTGCACGTTCGACGGGGTGATCGGGCTGCACGGCCACAGCGATGCCGACGCCATCGCCCATGCGGTGACCGACGCCCTGCTCGGCGCGGCCGGGCTCGGCGATATCGGCGAGCACTTTCCCGACACCGATCCGCAGTGGACGGGAGCCGACTCGATGGCGATGCTCGGCCACGTTGTTCAGTTGGTGCGCGCCGAGGGCTGGCGGATTGGCAATGTCGACTGTTCGGTGGTCGCGGAGGCGCCCAAATTGGCCCCGCGCCGCGACGAGATGCAAGCCAAATTGTCGGGCGTTGTTGGGGCTCCAGTAACCGTGAAAGGTCGCCGAGCCGAGGGCTTGGGAGCGCTGGGTCGGCGCGAGGGCATCGCCTGCTGGTCGGTCGCCGTGATCACCCGAACGGTCACTGATACACCGAGATGATGTCTTGAGGAGATTCAGAAGTTTGAAGATGAGTAGTGCATTGACGTTGAACGAGGAGAACTCCCATGGCTGAACGAGGCCGCAAGGCGACCGGTGGACGTCCGTCGTCATCTGGCGGGGCGCGTTCCAGCGCGCCGAAATCGGGTGCTCCCCGGGCCGGAGGCCCTCGTGCGGGTGCTCCCCGGGCCGGCGCGCCTCGTGCGGGTGCCCCCCGGTCTGGTGCACCTCGGTCCGGTGCACCGAAGGGTGCAGGATCGGGTTCGTCGTCGCGGGGCGGCGCCGGCGGTTCCGCCCCGCGTAGTGGCGCATCTCGCGGCGGGGCTCCGGCGCGTCGCGCTGGAGGAGGCCCACCGCGTTCAGGGGGAGGCTCGCGTCCGAGTAGCCGGGGTGGGCGTTCAGATTTTTCGGCCGAGCGGTTGCCCGAGAAGGGCCTCGGGGGTGAGCAGGTCGAAGGTTTGCAAGCAGTACGCGAACTGCTGATCGCCGGTCGCCGCAAGGTTCGCGAGGTGTGGATCTCGCGGGAGTTGGAAGGCAACCAGATCATCGAGGACATCGTTGATCTGGCCCAGGACATGCGCATCCCGGTGATCGAGGTGTCGCGCACCAAGCTCGATGCCCAGGCGCGTTGCGAGGCGCCCCAGGGTGTGCTCGCCAAAGCCTCGGCGTTGCCCGAGGTCGACATGGCGGCGCTGACCCGCAAGCGCCCCGGCAAGCCCCCGTTCATTGTGGCCATTGATGGGGTGACCGACCCGGGCAACCTCGGTGCGCTGATTCGCTGCGCCGACGGAGCCGGCGTGCATGGCATCGTTCTGCCCCGGCATCGCACCGTTCACGTCACCCCGACAGTGGCGAAGGCCGCAGCGGGCGCGGTCGAACACATGCCGATCGCCATCGTGCCTGGGCTCCCGGTCGCGCTCCAGGCGATGCGCAAGGCCGGGGTCTGGGTGGTCGGGCTCGACGACGAGGCCGAGAAGACACTGTTCGAACTGGGCGACCTGGCATCGGACTCGATCTGCCTGGTGATGGGCGCCGAAGGAGCGGGGCTGTCGCGGCTGGTGCGCGAGTGCTGCGACATGATCGTCTCGATCCCGATGCTCGGCCGACTCTCGTCGCTGAACGTCTCGACCGCCGCCGCCCTCGCCTGCTACGAAGTCGCCCGTCACCGCATGCCCACCGAGTAACTGCCTGTGGTCCAACGGCCACCGCGTCGTAGACTCAGGCCCGCGCCGGGTTAGCTCAGTTGGCAGAGCACTTGACTTGTAATCATGAGGTCGTGGGTTCGATTCCCACACCCGGCTCCACAAAATTCCTGGTAGATGACACTGGTGAACCAGAAAGTCGGTCAGCTTCACGGTGTCGTTGCTGCGGTGCCGTCGGGCGGTCGCCTCGCCGAGGTCGGAGGTCCGGTCGCGATCCAGGCCTCCGGTTGCGGATGATGTCGCCGTTGCTCGTGCGGAGGTGTCGTGCGTTATGGCGGGTGGCAATGTGGTCGCCGAGTGGATCGCCTGTCCTCGTGACCGCTGTCAACTGATCGAGCGGCCGGAGACTGGGCCCCAGATGCTGGAAATGGGGAGGGCTTGGACGCCGGGGGCGATCGTGTAGGCGGTTGGGCCGGTGTGGAAGAGCACGGACGCTGCGACTTGGTCGCCGAGTTGTTTGCGAAGCCAGACGAGATGGCGGGCTTCTTCTGGCTTCGGTGCGCTGGATGCCTTGACCTCGATGCCGATGACCCGGCCGTCTGCGAGCTCGGCGACGATGTCGATCTCCCGGTCGCCGCCCTCGTGCCGCAGATGATGAAGTCGGGGCGCGCAGGCTGACATCTCGACTTCGGGCCGAAGCTGTTGCATGACGAAGGTGTCGATGAGGCGTCCGAGTAGGTCGCCATTGCGGATCACGGCTCGTTCGTCGACGCCCAACAACGGCCCGACGAGCGCAGATTCGGTGAGATATCGCTTCGGCGACCGAGTGAGACGGTTCAATCGATTTGAATGCCAGGCTGGGAGTTCTTCGGCGACGAACAGCATCGACAACAGGTCGTCATAACGGCTTGCGGTCTTGCGGGTGATGCCGGCGGCGTCGTGCAATGTTTTGTGTTCGGGCACGCCGGCCGTATTGGTGGCAATGGCGACGAGGTAGCGGCGCAGCTTCACGGGATCGCGATTCTCGTCGTGGAGGGCAGCATCTCGGAGTACAAGTTGATCGACGTAGGAGGTGAGCCAACGGCGGCGGAGTGCGACAGAAGGTTGTTGTGCGACCTCGGGATAGCTGCCACGCAGTGCGAGCTGGATGTAATCCCGCAGCTCGACCCTCACGTTCGCTGGTCGAAATGGATCTTGTTCCTCGGCGACAAGCCGATCAAAGAAGGATGGTTGGTCGGCGCGGCCCGCGAGTTCCCGCTCACACAGACCCCATTCAAGGAGGCGAACGACCCGACCGGTGGCCGCCCAGGACTCGGCGACCAATTCGGCCCGAACCGATCCGGTGAGGATGAATCGGCCAGGTCCGTCACCGTCATCCAGCAAGCGCTTCACTGCCCCGAGCACCTCGGGAACCGCTTGCCACTCGTCAAGGAGCACTGGTGGTCCGAGCGATGCCAGGATGCCATCGGGATCGGCACGAACTGGCCCCGCCTCCAACTCTCGATCCAGCCGAACGACCGACGAGGCGAGGCGACGAGCCGTCGTGGTTTTCCCGCTGCCACGAGGACCATTGATTGCAACGGCTGGTAAGCCCGCGAGCAACTCAACGAGAAGACGATCGACAAGACGAGGAACGTAGTTGGCGACCACGTGTCCACACTACCTGTTTCACAGCCTTGCTAGTTCCTGTTTCACGGAGCACTGAGTCCCTGTTTCACAGGTTCTTGGGTACCCGTTTCACGGTCCCTCGCCGCAATGAGGCCCTGATGCACGGCAATGAGGACATCTCCGATTCGGCCGGACATCAGCAGTTCAGGTAACTCTCGCGCACCCCTCTGTCATCATCCGGAGCATGATCAAGGTGCTCGTTTCCACGCTCTCGACCCAGGGTGATGTGCCCGGCGACTACAGCTTCGTTCCCGATGGTGAACTCGTCGGCCGCTACGGCGTGGTCTGCAGCGACGAACGACCAACGGGTCAGGGTGGTTGCGGCTGTGGCCGAGGTTTCGGTGGCTTGATTACCCACCGAGCGACTACATCGGCCATGGTCGTCGAACGCGATATCACCGTCGTTCAATGGCGCGACGCCGCGCATCGAATGCTGCGCGAGACCGGCTGGTCCGGTCTGCTCACCGACGTCGAACTGGGTCTCGTCCTCGACGAGATGGTCGAGTTCGACCTGCTGGATCTGACCCACGTCGATGTCGGCACGGTGCTCGGGCGCCGAGCGTGGAACGACCATCGCGACATCAGCCATGATCACCTTGTCCTGCGGAGCGCCGGATCATCGAGGATTCGCGATGGCATCTCAGCAGCGTGAACAGCAGTCAAGCCGTGTCAGGCTCGTCGAGATTGTCGAGATTGTCGAGATTGTCGAGATGGTGATTTTCACCCGTCCATTGGGTGAAAAAACACCCCGTAAGGGAGTGAATTTGCTAGTCTGGGCCTGTGCCCCAGTTCCTGCGACGCGGAATCGAACCCGCGATCCGTTCGGCGATGGCCGCATCGCCGGTCGTCATCATCGAAGGCGGTCGCGCCGTCGGCAAGTCGACGATCTGTCGGGTGATGGCGGCCGCCTCCGGATGGCCCGCCCCGCTCGATCTCACTGACCCTGGCTTGATCGCCTCTATCCGACTCGATCCGACCAGGTTTCTCTCGTCGCTGCCGGCGCCGACGATCATCGACGAGGCGCAGCTACTTCCGGAGCTACCTATCTGGGTGAAGCGAGTCGTGGACGATCGAGGCGGGGTAGCCGGACAGTTCATTCTCACGGGCTCGGCCCGGCTCGGCCGACACCAACTCGGTGGCAGCGATCCGCTCGCTGGACGATCGCTGCGGCTGCGCATGTGGCCGCTGACGCCGGGCGAGCGGGCCGGGCGCACCGCACCGGTAGCCGAACGTCTCTTCGACGAGGTCGTGTTTGCTGGCGACGGTGTCGACGGTGTCGTTGGCGGCGCGGCTGATGCCGACTGGCATCGCGGTGGGCTACCTGGGATGCCCGGCGTGCTGTCCCCTGGTGACGCTGCGACGTGGGACCGTGCGCTGGCGGCGTATGTCGAGTCGGTGATTCCGCTCGGCCCGACGTCGTCGCGAGTCGATCAGAGTCGGCTGTTGCGAGCGTTTCGATACCTCGCATCGAACCCTGGTCAACAGCTCAATCTTGGTCGGATGGCGAACGAACTGCAGATTAAGGCCGATACCGCACGGTCCTACCTCGAAGCGCTTGAGGCGTGCTTCTTACTGTTTCGTGCCGAGGCTCATCGCCCGGCCGAGCACCGTGTAC
>JANNNL010000210.1:0-6267 GCA_031398525.1 Actinomycetes bacterium
TGGGCCTGCTCGGCCAGAGCGTGGGGAAAATTGACCGTGAACCCCGACTGGGTGTTGGCGAAGATGAAGCAGTTGGGGAAACCCCGGCTGTGCATCCCGTGGAACGTGGACGCTCCTTCGGCCCACTTGTCGGTCAGGGTCAACCCGTTGCGGCCGTAGACCTCGTAGCCGGCTCGGCGGGTGTACTCGGTGCCGACTTCGAAGCCGGTCGCGTAGATCAGGCAGTCGACCTCGAACTTCTCTCCGTTGGCCACGACTCCGGCCGAGGTGATCCGCTCGACGCCGCGACCCTGGGTGTCGACGAGGGTCACGTTTGGGCGGTTGAACGTTGGCAGGTAGTCGTCGTGAAAGCACGGCCGCTTGCAGAACTGGCGGTAGTACGGCTTGAGCGCCTCGGCGGTCACGGGGTCGTTGTCGATCGTCTCGGCCCGGGCGCGGATCTGCTCCATCTTCTCGAAGTCGGCGAGTTCCACGGTCGTGGCTAGGCCATCGGCCGAGAAGTCACCCGCGCCGCGGCGGGCCATCAACAGCAGCTTGGCGATGATGTCGGTCCAGCCGTCATTGACCATGTCTTCCGGTTCGGGGATGCCCGACACGAGGTTGTTGAAGTTCTCCATTCGCCGTTTCTGCCAACCCTCGCCCAGACCGGCCGCCCATTCGGGGTCGGTCGGCCGGTTGTCGCGCACATCGATCGACGACGGGGTGCGCTGGAAGACATACAGATGCTCGGCGGTCTCGGCCAGATGGGGGATGCACTGCACCGAGGTCGCGCCGGTGCCGATGATACCGACGCGCTTGCCCGCAAGGCCGGTAAGGCCACCATCCGAGTCGCCGCCGGTGTACGCATAGTCCCAGCGTGACGTGTGGAACGAGTGCCCGGCGTACGACTCGATCCCGTCGATGCCGGGCAGCTTCGGACGATGCAACGGTCCAGCCGCCATGCACACAAAGCGGGCCCGCATCCGGTCGCTGCGATTGGTCGACACGATCCAACGGTTGATATCCGAGGACCAGCGGAGCTCGGTGACCTCGGTCAGGAAACAGGCGTTGCGGTAGAGATCGAAGTGGCGGCCGATTGCCTGGCTATGGGCGAGGATCTCGGGCGCATGGGAGTACTTCTCCTTCGGCAGAAACCCGATCTCTTCCAACAGCGGCAGGTAGATGTACGACTCGACATCGCACATCGCACCGGGGTAGCGGTTCCAGTACCAGGTGCCGCCGAAGTCGCCGCCCTTCTCGATCACCCGTAGATCATCGATACCGGCTTGCCGGAGACGGGCCCCGGCGAGCAGCCCACCGAACCCGCCACCGATGATCACCACCTCAACCTCGTCGGTCAACGGCTCCCGCTCGATCGGGGCGACATAGGGATCATCCAGGTAACGGGCGAAGTCGCCGACGACTTCGAGATACTGCTCATTGCCGTCGGCGCGAACCCGCTTGTCGCGCTCGGCCCGGTACTTATTGCGTAACGCGTCCGGGTCGAATGCCGGTGTCTGTACATCGTTCGTCATCGTCACTCCTTGATCACCCACGACGTTCCTAGCCCGTCGATAGCCGCCGAGACGATCCGCACGGGCAGATCAGCCAAATCGGGCTCGGCGACATGTCGCCGTCGACAGGGCGACGGCGAGTCAGCCCTCAGCGTGGTTCGGTCGGCAGCGGGGGGACACGTAACGCGCCGGACTGGTAGGCATCGATCGAGAGTTCGCGCCAGATCCGTCGCACGTCGTCGTGGCGGCCGGGTTGGGTGCGGACCGAGACCTTACCGACCATCCGGTCGTCGCGCAGGTCGGCGACCCCGGCGTAGCTCGGGGCTTCGACGCACAGCGGCCCGGCGACGGGGTGTTCGGTGATTGCTCGACACAGCTCGTCCGCGGCGCAGCGAAGATCGTCGAGGGTCATTGTCCGGTCGACGTGGAGTTCCAATACGGCAACCGACCGCAGGCTGAGATTGGCGACCCGCACGACGGCTCCATTGGGAACGTGCCACACCCGGCCGTCACCGTCACGGACGCGGGTGGCCCGCAACGAGATCCGTTCGACCGTGCCGGTCACCGCCGTGGTTCCCCCAGCCAGCGGGCCGACATCGATCACATCGCCGACGCCGTACTGATCCTCGGCGAGCACGAACATCCCGGCGATCAGATCCCGCACCAGCGTCTGGGCGCCGAACGCCAACGCCCCGCCGATCACGGTGGCGGTGAACAGCACGCCGCCGACGTTGACGCCGAGTTCGTTCATCACCGCAATCACGGCGATCGACCAGATCGCGACCAGGGCCAGGCTGCGGATTGCCCCCGACAGCGACCGGCTACGCGGCGACGTGCGATCGCCCGACTTCATCGGGCCGAGACCGACCACTCGGCCAACGAGCCGTTCGACCATGCGCCGGACGATGACCGCAAGCAAGCACGCCGCGCCGAGGATCAACACAATCCGGCTCGGGGTAAGTAGGTGCAACTCGTCGAGCCGGTCCACCCAGTCGGCCCGCTTTGTCGTCAACCCCACCGGGAGCAGGCTAGCCACGAGCAACCGCTCCCAGGTATTGCCCAGGGGATGTGTTTCCCTGGTCGATCCCAGAGAGATCCAATACTCGGGAGCAGGACCCACCTCGGGGAACCTTCGCTCGCGACGCGGTGTACGTCAAGGTATGGCAACTCTCCCGGCACTTCGAACCCGGCTCCCACGACGTGTGTGGTGGGGCGCAGCAACCAGCCGACGCTCGGCCGCAGTGATTGCGGTGATTGCGATCGGCGGCATCACGACGCTCGGCACGACCGACGCCGCGGCACGCGGCGGATGGGCGGTGACCACGATCGACTCCGTACCGACCCCGGTTCCGGGCCGGCCGATCGATGTCGAGTTCACAATTCGTCAGCACGGGGTGACCCCCGTCGACCTCGATGAGGGCGTGAGCATCACCGTCACATCGACCGACGGGACCGGGCGGGTATTCCCCGCCGCGACAACGAACGTTGTCGGGCATTACGTGGCCGCGGTGACGTTTCCCGCCGCCGGCGAGTTCGCCTGGTCGGTCCAGCAAGGATGGTTCGCCCCGCAAGATCTGGGCTCGATCACGGTCGGCAGCCCGCCATCGAGCGGGAGCTACCGATACTCGGCACCGACCCGATATGTGATCGGGCTGGCCGGTCTGGGGTTCGCCACGGTCGCAATCGGTGATGGACTCCGTCGGCGTCGTCGGTTGGTCGCCGCGACATGAGTCTCATCGGACGATTTGCCACTGCGGCCGCGGTGACCTCGTTCGCCGCAACCGTCGCCGTCTGGACAGCGGATGCCGCGCCGGGCGCGACCAACGCAACCCCGGTCGGCGCGGCGATCTTCCAATCCAAGGGCTGCGCCGCGTGCCACTCGGGGCCCGACTCGTCGTCATCGTTCGGAGACCAACCCTCACTCGTCGACGCCCCGACATGGGCCGCCCAACGACGCCCGGGCATGAGCGCCACCGACTACCTGCGCGAGTCGGTGCGCAACCCGTCGGTCTTCGTCTCCCCGGCGTTCGTCGACAGCGGCGGACCAACCGATGGGATGCCGGACCTTGGCCTGACCGTCGCGGAGATCGACGCGGTGGTTGAGTATCTCCTGGTAACGAACTGACCAACCGGCCGCCGACTATCGGGGGTCGGCGCTCCAGACGGTTGAGCCGCCGACGATCGTGTGGACGACGCGCAGCCCGGGCACCTTGGCTACCGGCACCGTCAATGGGTCGCGATCCACGATCACCAGGTCGGCGAGTTTGCCGGCGGTCAGGCTGCCGACGACCGACTCGCGGTGCAGCGACTCAGCCCCACGGATCGTGTACCCGGCGAGCGCGGTCGCCATCGAGATCGCACAGTTTGGTCCGAGCACATCGCCGCCGTGGGTCGACCGGGTGGTCGCCGCCCACATCGACAGCATCACATCAGGCATCGTCACCGGCACGTCGGATGACAACACCACCGGCACCCCGGCGCGCTCGTAGAGCCCCGACGGATACATCCGCTCGGCCAGCTCACCCCGCTCTCTACGAATCCCCGCGCCATACTGCCAGACCTGGGTTGGTTGAGGAATCGGCCACACTCCGAGGGTCCGCATCCGGGTGATCTGCTCGTCGGTCGGCAAGCCACAATGCTCGATGCGGTGGCGGGCATCGGCCCGGGGCAACCGGCGTTGGGCGTCCTCGATGGCGTCGAGCACGACACCGATCGGGGTCTCACCCTGGGCGTGGGTCATCGTCTGGAAGCCAAGGCCGTGGGCGCGTTCGATCAGCGCGGCCAACTCCTCGAAGGAGTGGTAGAGGTGGCCGTGCTCGCCGCCGCACCCGCATGGCAGGTACGCAGTGCCCGAGATCAGCGAGCCGTCGGCGTAGAGCTTGATCCCGGCGATGCGCAGCGTGTCGTCACCGAACCCGGCGGTCAGCCCGAGCGATTCCAAGTACGGGAGATGGCTCGACAGCATCATCATCGACACCCGCAGCCGCCAGACGCCACGCGCGCGAGCGTGCAGGTAGACCTGCATTTCCCTGTCGGTGACCTGGGCATCGCCAACCGATGTGACCCCGGCGGCGAACAGCATCTGCTGGGCCGACAGCAAGTGCTCGAGCAGCACGTAGGGGTCATCCGACAAGTGGAAGTTCGGCCCGTGGTTGGCGACCTTCACCCCGCCCACCCCGGTCAGCAGGTCGCACGCCGCGTCGAACACCCGACCATCGAGGTGGCCGTCGTCGTCGCGCCCGATCAGCCCTCCGGGCGGGGTCGGGGTGTCCGAAGTGATCCCCGCCTCGCGCAGCGCAGCGTGATTGGCGACGTAGCCGTGGCCGCTGGCATGCATGATCACCACGGGTCGCCCCTCGACGACCGCGTCGATCTGCGCAGCGGTTGGATGGCGACCCTCGGGGAACAGATGCTGGTCGTAGCCGAAGCCGCGGATCGGGGCATCGGCGGGGAGAGACACTGCGTGATCGCGCAGTCGAGCGATCAACGTTTCTGCGTCGCCGATGCCGGTCAGGTCGGCCCACGAGGTGCACTGCCCGAGCATCAACGGGTGGGCATGGGCGTCGACGAATCCGGGGAGCAGGCACGCTCCGACCAGATCGTGAATGGTCGAGTCCCGCCCAGCTAGCCGTCGCGCTTCTGACTCCCCTCCAGCGAAGAGAATGCGATCTCCGACAGTGACGACTGCGTTCACCGTCTGGTTGCTCACCTCCATCGTGCGGATTGTTCCTCCGAGATACACCGTCGTCCGCCGATCGTTCATCGCCTCAGTCTTCCCGCTACCGAGGACTGGCGGCGAGCAGTACGGTGTCGCCTCGATGATCGATGAATTCACCAACTTCGACGCCGTCGAGGCGTACTGTGGTCGCCTCAGCTACCAACCCGGCCAGGCCGCAGCCCTCCACGTCTCGTGCACTACCGACGGGTTCGACGTCGAGGTCCATCGGTGGGGAGCGACCCGCGAGCCCGTCTGGTCATCGCGGAACCTCCCGGGGGCTGCCTACCCAACCCCCGACGACGCCGATGCCCACGGGTGCGGCTGGCCGGTCACCGTTGAGATTCCGATCGGGGTCGACTGGCGCAGCGGCTTCTACCATGTGACCCTCACGGCCCACGGGGCCCCCGCCGATCGTGCCGTGTTCCACGCGGGATTCATCGTCCGAGCTGGAGGAACTCGCGCCCGGTCGCTGTTGGTGACGGCAACGAACACGTATCACGCCTACAACACTTGGGGCGGACGCAGCCTCTACACCGGTGGCAAGCAGGTGTCGTTTCGGCGGCCGTTCAGCCGGGGGACGATCGTGCGCGACGAGGTCGAACGCGATGATCGCAAGTCGCGCCCCACCCGCTGGGGCGAGGAACCCGACATCAACGGCGACATCTTCAGCGCCTTCCGCATCGCCAACAACTATCCACCATCGTGCGGATCGACCGGCTGGTTCCACTTCGAACGGCGCCTCGTCGAATGGGCCGAGCGCGGTGACATCAGCTTCGACATGGCCGCGTCGAGTGATCTGGAAGAACACGCCGATGCCCTCGACGGGTACGACTTGGTGATCAGCATCGGCCACGACGAGTACTGGTCACCCGGCCAACGCGCCGCGCTCGACCGATACGTGGCGGGCGGCGGCAACCTGGCGAGCTTCTCGGGGAACACCTGCTTCTGGCAGGTCCGCCTCGATCGCGACGCCAACGACGTACCGTCGGGCTACGTCTGCCACAAGTACTCGGCTCACGAGACCGACCCGGTGATGGGCACCGCCGAGCAGTGGGA
>JANNNL010000232.1:0-21733 GCA_031398525.1 Actinomycetes bacterium
TTTGCCGTTGGCGTTGCGGGGTAACTCAGCGATGAACTCGATGATCGTCGGCACCTTGAAGTGGGCGAGCCGGTCGCGAACCTGGGATTGGAGCTCGTCGACGGTCGGGGGCGCGAACGGATCCACGGCGACCACGACCGCCTTGACCACCTCACCCCAGCGCCGATCGGACACCCCGACGACGGCCGCTTCCCGCACCCCCGGATGCTTCATCAGGGCGACCTCGATTTCGACCGGATAGATGTTCTCGCCGCCGCGGATGATGCGGTCGTTGACCCGCCCGTGGAGGCTCACATATCCCGCGGCGTCGACTCGACCGAGGTCCCCCGACCGGCGCCAGCCGTCGTCGTCGGTGACGAACGCATGCGGGGCGCGCACGGTGATCTCGCCGATCCCTTCGGCGTCGGGTGATTCGACCTGCAGCTCGATGCCTACCGGGGGCCGACCAACGGTCTGCAACAAATCCGTTCGTCCCGCCAGCGCAGCGAGGTGGTCGTCGTGGCTGAGGGAACAGATCGGGCTGACCTCGGTCTGCCCGAAGATCTGTACGAAGCGCGTCTGGGGCAACTCGGCCAGCGCGGCGGTGAGCGTGTCGGGATGGATCGGCGACGCCCCGTATTGCAACACCCGCGGCTGGGAATCGGCGAGCGCCCCGGCATCGAGGAGGATGTCGATCATCGTCGGGACGAGCAGGGCAACGGTTGCCCCCAAGCGACCGGCTTCCTGCCATTTCTCGATCGAGAACCAGTCCAGCGGGATGATCGCCGCGCCAACCGCCAGCACCGTGTAGACCATGCTCACCCCGGCGGTGTGAGAGAACTGCGAAGCGGAACAGTACCGATCACCAGGGCCGATGCCCATCGTCCCGGTGTAGATGTCGATGCGGGCGAGGAGTTGGCGATGCGCGGCCGGGATCGGTTTGGGCAACCCCGTCGTTCCCGAGGTGTGCACGATGAACGCCATGTCGTGCGACCCGATGTCAACGATCGGCGGGGCACACCGCGGCAGCTCGCCGAGGACCGCCACCGTCGCGCCGACCAGTGCGGCGGTCTCGTTGGCCCGTGGCTCGCTGCGGGCGTCGGTGATGATCGCCGTTGCCCCGAGGGCTCGCATAGCCGAGGCCAAGTCGGCGGCCGGGAGCTTGGTCCCCAACGGTGCCGGCACGCGACCGGACAGCGTCGCGCCAACGACCAGGGCGATGGCCGACGCCGACTCGTCGACGATCATCGGGACGACCGCTCCGCGTTCGAACCCCAGATCGTCCAGCCAGCGGGCCGCACCACCGGCCCGCTCGGTGAGCTCACGACCCGACCAGACGAACGCCGAGGTGATTATCGCCGGTTCGTTGGACTCGGCCCAATGGACGCGGAAACGATCGTTCCATGTCGTCACCCGCGACCGTACAGACAACCGTGCCCCCAGCGCCCCATCACGCCAACGTAGCCGCGGTCACCAAGCGCGATTCGCATTCATTGACACAACTGTCAAGTCGGCAATACTGGCGGTCGCCGATTCCGTTTGCCGCGAACCAGGAGCCCTCCATGTCGTACACCCCCACGCCCCACATCCTCGTCGAGCAGGACGGGCCGGTCACGATCATCACCCTCAACAACCCCGAGATGCGCAATGCGTTTCTCGACGACATGCACGAGGGGATGCAGACCATCTGGAACGAACTCGCCGTCGACAACTCGGTACGCGCCGTGGTCATCACCGGGGCCGGCAAGGCGTTCAGCGCCGGTGGCGACATTCCCGGTTTCATCCGCAACTTCGAGGACATCGACTACCGCCGCACATCGCTGCGCGGCGCCAAGCGCTTGATGGACGCAATGGCCGAGTTTCCCAAGCCGCTCGTCGCCGCGGTCAACGGGGCCGCCGTCGGACTCGGCTGCAACGTGGCGCTGCTCGCCGACCTGGTGCTCATCGGCGAGAGCGCATTCTTCGCCGATACCCATGTAGCCATCGGGCTCGTCGCCGGAGATGGCGGGGCGGCGTTCTGGCCGCTCTACATGGGCATGCTGAAGGCCAAGGAATACATCCTCCTCGGCGACCGCATTCCCGCCGCGTTGGCCGTCGAGATCGGTCTGGCCAACAGGGTCGTCGCCGATGCCGACTTGATGCCTGAAGCCCTCAAACTCGCCCACCGCCTGGCCGCGCTCCCCCGCCAGGCCGTGCAAGAGACCAAGCGCGCCCTCAACATCCACATCCAGTCGGCGATCAACCTCGTCGCCCCATTCGCCCTCTCCGCCGAGGGCGAGTCGTTCGCCACCGACGACATCCGCAACACCATCGAAGGCTTCAAGAAGCAGAAATAACCGGCAGCCCGCCACCCGCGGAGTGACGGCTACGCGGTGATCAGCGGGAAGAGACCGTAGGCGTCGACGCCTACCAACTCGTCGCGCCACAGGTCGGCTCGCTGGTATTCATGACGCCATGCCCACAGTCGTCGCGAGAGGTGATGCAACGGATACTCCCTGGTCACACCCATCGCGCCATGGGCTTGGTGGACGGCACGGGTGGCGAGGACGGCCGCGTCGTCGACGATGACCCGGGCCGCGGCGACATCGATTCCATACGTTCCCCGAGCGACGGCGCGACCTGCCAAATCGGCAGCCATTGAGGCGCGCACGCTGCATTGCGCGGCGACGACGAGATGCTGCTGCACGGCCTGGAACGCAGCGACCGGCTTGCCGAACTGGCGACGGGTGGCGGTGTAGTCGACGGCGAGTTGGGCCATCGCCTCAATCGCCCCTGCCGACAACAGCATGCGGCTCAACGATCCGCGGCGGAGTAACTCCCGGCCATCAACCCCGGCCGGCGCCACGGCAATCTCGACGTCATCGACAGCGACATCGACCGAGACGTTGTCGCGCGGTTCACCCGCCATGTTTGCCCCCGGAGTGATGGTCACCTGGTCGGGTCGTAGCGAGATCACCGACGTCACGCCGCGGTCGTTGACCAGCGCGACGATCCGGTCGGCGGCCGACGCCCAGGCGACGACTGCCGACCCGACGACGCGGCCGTCAGTCAGCTTGAGCGCCGATGGGTCGGGGACCACCGTGGCCGGACCGTCGGGAAGTTCAAGTCCTGCGCTCGCTAGTAACCAACCGGCGAGCATGCCCGTCTCGGCCAACGGGATCGGCGCCGCATGGCCCCCGGCGGACCGCACCAACGCCGCGACATCGAACAACGAACCGCCCGAGCCGCCAGCCGACTCGGGCACCGACACCCACGGGAATCCAGCTTCGGCCACGGCCGACCAGATCGTCGGCGCCCACCGGGTGCCCTCGGCGGCTTCCACGGCGTCGAACGTGCAGGTGGCGGCGAACAACCGCTCGGCGGTCTCGATCAGTAGGGAGTCGACGCTCTCACCTATTCCGGCACGGGGGCTGCGCCCCCGGACCCCATCGCCACCCGATTCGCTGGCGCTCGGTCGGTCGGCATTCGCTGCGCTCATCGTCCACCTCCAGACAGCTGCAGGCCCTTGGCGGCGATGGAACGGAGTACCTCGTTGGTGCCGCCGCGGATCGTGAAGCTCGGGGCAGTCATCGTTGCCGACATCAGCAATCGGTTGAACAGCGACGAGTTGTTGGTGTTCGGTTCGAAGTCGACGAGTTCGAGCACGGCGTTGAGAATGTCCTGCTCAAAGCGGGTGCCCATCTCTTTGACAAGTGCCGCTTCGGTTGACGGTGCGCCACCCTTGTCGATCGAACGGGCGACCGACAACGAGAGATTGTGCAGCAGCCAGTAGTTGGCAACAGCGTCGCCGAGCACCCGCCGGGCCGACTCGCCGAGCGCCCCACGCTGCAACCGCAGGAACTCCTCGACGATCAGATAGGTGCTCAGCCAGCGGTCGGGACCGCCCCGTTCGAAAGCCAGCTCCGAGGTGTTCTGCGTCCAGCCGGCCCCGATCTCGCCGAGCACCAGATCGTCGGGAACGAACACCTCATCGAGCACCACCTCGCAGAAATCATCGGTGCCATCGATGAACGGGATCGGGATAGCGGTGACCCCGCGGCCACGCAAGTCGACGATCAGCTGTGACAAGCCCTGGCGCCTATCGGTGACCTGATCGGCCGGGGTGGTGCGGCAGAGCACCACGAAGTAGTCGTTGACGTTGGCCCACGTCGTCCAGATCTTGGTGCCTTCGAGCACCCAACCGTTGCCGTCGCGCGTCGCCTTCGTCGAGATCGACGCCAGGTCACTGCCACTATCGGGCTCGCTCATCCCGATTGAAAACGACAGCTCTCCGCTACAAATCAGCGGCAGGAACCGTTGCTTCTGCTCCTCGGTGCCGTAACGGGCGAGCACCGCCCCCGTCTGGCGGTCGGCCACCCAGTGATGGCCGACAGGCGCGCCCCAACGAAGGAGTTCCTCGGTGACGACGAACCGATCAACGGCGGACCGATCGTGGCCGCCGTAGCGCGTCGGCAGGTTCATGCCGAGCCACCCGCGAGCACCGAGCTTCTGTGAGAACACCGGGTCTTTCGCGGCGTTCATGCCGAGCGCCGGGGTGAAGGAGCCCCGCGGTAGCTCGGCGGCGAGGAACGCCCGCACCTCGGCTTGCAACGCCCGTTCAGACTCGGTCAGTTCGGTCATCTCGAAGCGGATCATCGGTACCACCCTCGCTGCAGCCCGGGGTCGATCGACACGCCGGCGAATGACGGGGGCCGTTTCTCGGTGTAGCTGGCGACGCCTTCGAGGAAATCTGCGCTCGCGGCCGCCTCGGAGTTGGTCACCAACGCCTGCAGGCGGGACTCCTCCGCGGTCCGTTCATAGTCGGCGAGGACCTGGCGTTTGATCGCCGCCATCGAGGCCGGCGAACAGTTCAATGCCAGGTCGCGGGCATAGGCGAGGGCCGTCGACAGCAGCTCGTCGGGGGCGACCACCTTGTTGACCAGCCCCATCGCGAGGGCCTCATCGGCGAGAATCACGCGGCCCGAGAGCAGCAGGTCCATCGCGTTGGCCGCCCCGACGATGCGCGGCAACACCCACGAGATCCCGTTCTCCGCCGCGAGGCCTCGACGGGCGAACGCCGTGGTGAACTTGGCCGTCGACGAGGCAAACCGGATGTCGGCGCACGACGCCTGGATGAAGCCGATACCGGCGGCCGGGCCATTGATCGCGGCGATGATCGGCTTGGGAATGAACCGAGCGGTCGTCATCGGATACCGGCGCTCCGACGCCATCGGCTTGCCCGAGCGCGCCGATGCTTCGAGAGCGAGCATGTCGAGCCCCGGGCAGAACGCCTTGCCGTGACCGGTGACGACGATCGTCTTGACCGCCGGGTTCTTCGATGCCTCGATCAACGCGGCGAAGTACGCCTCTTCCAGCTCGATGGTCCAGGCGTTGTTCCGTTCGGGTCGATGCCAGGTGAGGAGCAGTACTCCCACGTCGTCAAGCTCGCTGAGCACTTCGTCGGCCATCGGCACCATCCCTCGCGTCGGCAGTTCCCGCTTGACATTACTGTCAAGTATGTTCCCCGAAGACTTCCCACCCGACAAGGAGTACCCGACGCGATGGGCGACTTGCTGCAACCCCCCGACGAGGGCATTCACGAGCCTGGGCCCGAGGTGAACTGGAACGAGAGCCGGTACGTCGACTTCTACGACACGTCGTCCGGGGTCGGGGGATGGCTGCGGATCGGCAACCGCCCGAACGCCGAGTGGGCCGAGATGTCGGTGGTGGTCAACCTGCCCGACGGGCGCACGGCGTTCTTCTTCGAACGTGCCGCGATCACCAGCAACTCGATGCGATCGGGCAACCAGTCATGGTCGGTGATCGAGCCATTCGTGTCGACCCGAGTCAGCTACCACGGACCGGTGATGCTGCTTGACGATGGCTGGCAGATGACCAATCCCAAGCTCGCCTTCACCACTGCGCCGCGGGTGGACTGTTCGATCTAACTCGACGTCACATCGTTCGGGATTGGGTCGGTGATGGGGCAGGATCAAGACCAACACCAGCTGATCTTCCTACCCGGCCAGGCCGACTGGCACTACCAACACTTGTGCCGCTCCACCGGCACCGTGACCGTCGGCGACCAGTCATGGTCGGTCAATGGCATGGGCGCCAAGGACCACTCATGGGGGCCCCGCAACTGGCATGCCAAGATCTATCTGCGCTGGTTGATCGGCATGGTCGACGACAACTTCGGGTTCCTGCTCACCCGTGCCGTCGGGCCGACCAAACAGACCCGCAGCGGCTGCGTGTGGCAAAACGGCCAGTTCCACATCGTCGACGACTTCACCATGTCGAACGCCTACGCTGCCGCGCCCCACTACGAACTGCAGTCCACCGACGTCACGATCCGCAGCGGCTCACGAATGTGGACCGCCCACGGCGAACCCCAATCGTGGGTCCCCTTGCGCCACCGCCAACCCGATGCGGCAGGCATCGAGCAAACCCTTCGCATCGTCAAGTCCCCCACCACCTGGACCATCGACGGCCGACCCGGCGCCGGCATGTGCGAATACCACGACCTGATGATCGACGGCCGCCCCATCGCCCTCCACGACTGAACACCGGACACAACGGCGCTCGACAACTACCCGGCTTGGCCCGCCAGCGCGTCGCGGTGTTCTGGGGCGGCGATGGCGGTGATTCGGCGGGCGCGTTCTTCGTCGCCGATGCCACGAAGGTCGGCGATGCCGTGTTCGGTGACGACGACGCTGATGTCGCTGCGTTGGGTCGAGACGGTTTCGACCTCGGCGACGATGGCGGAGGCTCCGGATGGGGTGGTTGAGCGCAGGGCGATGATCGAGATGCCGCCGAGTGAACGGACGGCACCGGTGCAGAAGTCGGAGTGTCCGCCGATCGAGGTGATGGTGCGGCCGTTGACCCGCTCCACGTTGACGGAGCCGTCGAGGCCGACTTGCAGCGCGGTGTTGCAGCCGACAAATCGGGGAATCGCCGAAATCCGTCCGATGTCGTGGGTCACCTCGATCGGTTGGTGATCGAGCAGCCCGGCACGGGCGAGGTCGCGGCACGGCTCGCCGCCCCAGATATAGCCACCGGTCACGGCCCCTTTCAGTAACCCCCGAGGGGCGAGTTCGGCCATCGTGTCGGTGACGAGTCCGGTCCAGATCGATACCGGCCGATCGAGGGCACGGCCGATACCCTCGGCGATTCCACCGGGGCCGAACTGCAGCGTGGCGTCGTCGGGGATCAACGATGCAACGAACGCCCCGATCCGTAGGTCGATCTCATCCGCGGGTCGCGAGGCGAACTCGGGCACGTCGTACGCGGCGGGTCGAGGGATGGTCGCCACGATGTTTCCGGGGATGAGCATCCCGCCGTAGTCGAAGCCGTCCTCGTCAACTTCGACGACGACGGCCTTGGCGGCGCGGGCCGCGGCGGCACCCCAGCCGATCGTCGCCCCGAAGGCAAACCCATCGCCCCGCGGAACCCCGGTAACGACGCAGACGTCGGGTTGGGCGCGGGTGACCAACGCCGCGATCGCCGACAGCCGTATCGAGACCGGTGTCAACCGGCCCTCGGCGACGGCCCGGCGCGCCGCGAAACCAGCCATCGTCGCCCGACCGCGCAGGTCGGGTGACGACATCCACGGATGGTTGTCGAACATGACGCCGAGAATGACTTCGGGCGGGCCCGACAGGCCCGCCGCGGCCGCCACGACCGATGGGGAGCTGCGTGGCTCGCCGGGGCCGTCGGCGTACACGATCAGTGGGCCGCCGCGTGCGGCGGTCACACCGAGGCGTTGTTGATCAGGTCGAGGAGTTGTGACGGCCCGAGTGGAAAGCGGGTTGGGTGGACGCCGAGGTGGGCCAAGGCATCGTGGATTGCGTTGGCCAATGCCGGTGGCGCGCCGATCGCCCCGCCCTCACCCATGCCCTTGTAGCCGCCGATCGACGGCGAGAGTTTAACGATGTGGCCGTACTCGATGTCGGGGATCTCGGGGGCCGAGGGCAGCAGATAATCGAGGAATGTCGTGGCCAGCGGGTTGCCATCGTCGTCGTAGACCATTTCCTCGAACAACACGCCACCGATGCCCTGCACGACACCACCGGCGATCTGGCCTTCGACGACCATCGGGTTGATCATCTGGCCGCAGTCTTCCGAGACGATGTAGCGCAGGATCTTGACCATCCCCGTCGCCTGGTCGACCTCGACCGTGCAGGCATGCGCCGCGTTCGACCAGGTGAACTGGCCCGGTGGCCGGTAGCGGGCGGTGATCTCCAGGCCCTGTTCCATGCCCGGCGGTAGGGCCTCGGGCATCATGTAGGCCATCGGCGCGATCTGGAAGAACGGCATCGCCTTGGTCGGCGTGCCCTTCACCGAGACGACTGAGTTGTTGATCTCAAGATCGTCAACGGACGCTTCCATCGCGTGGGCGGCGATCTGCAGGATCTTGTCGCGCATCCGCAGCGCGGCGGTTTGAGCCGCGCCACCGGCGATCACTGCGCTGCGGCTCCCACCGGTTCCCGGGCCAACCGGGCTCGACGCCGTGTCACCCTGGATGAGGACGACATCGGTGATGTCGCAACCAAGGTGTTCGGCGACGATCTGGGGGATCGTAGTTTCCAGGCTGTGGCCGTGGTTACCCGTCGACATCGCCACCTGCACCTTGCCCGAGGGATCCATCCGCATGATCGCCTGGTCGGACGAGAGCATGCCGAAGGCGATCGCCGAGGGTTCCATGTAGACGGCCATGCCCATGCCGAGCAGCCGTCCCTCGGCGCGGGCCGCGGCCTGCAGTGAACGGAAAGAGGGCACGTCGAGCATCGCTGCGGCCTGTTCCATCGTCTCGTTGGGCGAGACCGACTCGTCGTAGACCATCGTCATGCAGTTGGTGTACGGCAGGTCCTCCTCGCGCACGATGTTGACCCGACGGAACTCGATGGGGTCCATCCCGATCTCGTGGGCGACGTGGTCCATCATCTGCTCGCGGGCGACGGTTTCCATCATCCACGGGCCGCGATATGCCTGCTTGCCAACGGTATTGGTGAACACCGCGGTATTGCCGGGCAGGATCACCGGGAACTTGTACGGGCCGGGGAAGACGCCCATCGCCATCGAACCGGTTGCCCCGCTGCCCGAGGGGAACGTGCCGACATCCTCCCAGAAGTAGATCTTCGCCCCCATGATGTGGCCGTCGGCGGTGACCGCCATCGTCACGTCGATCTCCTCCTCGCGAGCCTGATTGGCGGCGATCAGGTTCTCGCGACGGTCTTCAGTCCACTTGATCGGGGCCGCGGCAAACAGGTGCGCGGCCATCACTACGGCGGCCTCGTCGCGGGTCATCATCATCTTCTGGCCAAAGCCGCCGCCGACGTCGCCGGCGATGACGCGTACGCGGGGCTCGGCGATCCCGGTCAACCGGGCGGCCGATGCCTTCCATTCGCTGACACTCTGGGTCGCGGCCCAGATCTGCAGGTCACCGGCCCAGCGGTCGTATTGCACGATGATGCCGCGGGGCTCCATCGGCACGTTGGTCGCCCGGCATTGGCGGAACCGGCGGCTGACGACATGGGCCGCGGCGGCGAACATCGCGTCGATCTCTGGAACTTCAGGCATCGCCATGTGGTCGATGATGTTGGTGCCCTTTTCAGGGTGGACGATGTGCTCATCCTTGGCCGCTTCCCAGATACCGATCACGGCGGGCAGGGATTCGATCTCGACGTCGACGAGGTCGCAAGCGTCCTCGGCGATATAGCGGTTATCGGCGATGACCAGGGCAATCGGGTCACCGACGAAGCGCACATCACCGTCGGCCAGCGGTCGGGTCGGCGGGTACTTGGTCACCCCGCCCAACTCAGGGGGCGGGCCGAGCATCGTGTGCCAAAACATCTGCACCCGGGGGTTCAGGTCGGCCGCGGTGTAGACCGCGTGCACCCCCGGAAGCGCACGCGCCGCGGTCGTGTCGATCGAGGTGATCGTGCCGCGGGCGACGTTCGATCGCACGAAGGCGACATGGAGCATGCCCGGAAGTTGCACGTCGTCGACGTAGCGACCGTGGCCGCTGAGCAGCCGAGGATCTTCGAGACGCTTGACCGCTTGGCCGACATACCGGCCGGCGGTGACTGGCGTCGTTGGTTGCGTGGCCATCAGTGTCCACCCCTCGATCCAACGTGTACGGGCAACCCGGCGGCCTGTCGGGCGGCGTTGACTATCCCCTGATACCCCGTACAACGACACAGATTGCCCGACAGCGCATCCTTCAAGTCGTCGTCGGTCGGGTCGGCGTGGTCGGCCAAGTACGCCGTCATCGACACGACGATGCCCGGCGTGCAGAACCCGCATTGCAGGCCGTGCTGGTCGTGCATCGCCTGCTGAAACGTGTTGAGCGTGCCGTCGACGTTGGCAATGCCCTCAACCGTCGTGATCTCGGCGCCGCCGAGTTGCACGGCGAACAGCAGGCACGACCGCACGGCCGCCCCATCGACGATGACGGTGCACGAGCCACACGCCCCGTGCTCGCAGCCGACGTGGGTGCCGGTGAGATGGAGGTCTTCGCGCAACACATCCGACAGCAGTTTGCGCGGTTCGACGGACACCGACCGGGCGGTGCCATTGACGGTGAACTCCACGGGTGTACTCATGGCTGGGCCTCCCGGAGAGCGGCCGACTTCAGCGCGGCAGTGATCGCTCGAGCAACAATGACGGCGGCGACCTGCTTGCGGTAGGCGCCGCTGGCGTGGATGTCGTCGGACGGGTTCAACCCGTTGGCGGCGATCCGCCCGACTTCGGTGGCATCCGCCCCCGAAAGCAGCGCCGCCTCAGCCTCGGCCGACCGGACTGGCGTGCTGGCAACTCCGAACATGGCGATGGCCGCTTTGACAATCTTGCCGTCGGCGATCTGTACTCCGACGGCCGTTCCGGCAAGGGCGAAGTCGCCATGCCGCCGGGCGATCTCTTCGACGGCGAACCCGCTGCCCGGTCCCCAGACCGGGAACTCGACGGCCGACAGGATCTCGCCGTCGGCCAGCGAGGTGTCCCAGGTCGACACGAAGAAGTCGCTCGCCGCGATCCGTCTGGTCCCGCCGGCTCCGGTGGCCTCGATCGTGGCGTCGAGGGCCAACGCGACGGCCGGCAACTCGCTGGCCGGGTCAGCGTGGGCGATCGAGCCACCGACCGTCCCCCGGTTACGAATCTGGAAATGCCCGATGTGCGGCAGCGCCTTGGCGACCAGCGGGGTCGCGTCCCGAACGAGCGCACTGTGCTCGGCGGTCGCCTGGCGGGCTGTCGCCCCAATCCGCAGGTGCCCGTTCGCCCGTTCGATCGACGCCAATCCGACGACGCGGTTGAGGTCGATCAGATGTTCAAAACTGGCCAGACGCAGCGACAACATCGGCACGAGGCTCTGGCCCCCGGCCAGCGGCTTTGCATCGTCGCCGTACTCGGCGAGCAGCGAGCCGACCTCGTCGAGGCGCTCGGGAGCGTGATATGTGAATGCCGCGGGTTTCACCGGCAACCCCCCGAAAACTCTGTTCGTCTCACGAAACAGCCCCTTCTGTTGAGCGGGATTCAACAACGATCAGCGGCTCACACCCAGAGCCGTCGGCGACCGTCACCCTATTCCTTGACACAAGTGTCAGACGACTCGCCTCCGGCGGCACTGGCTAAGTTTCCAGATATGAGCAACAACCTGGTCGCCGAGCGCCAAGGCGAGTACCACCGCGATGGCTACGCCTTTCGGCCCGACGTCCTGACAGCCGCCGAGGTCGACGTGCTCAACGCCGAGACCGCCCGGTTGTTGGCCGGCGAGCGCCCACCCGAGCGGTTCATCGTCGAGAAGGACGCAACGACGGTGCGCACCGTGGCCAATCCGCAGCAGTACAGCGACGTGTTCGGCCGTCTGGTTCGTCACCCGGCGTTGCTGGCCGCCGCCCACGCGTTGCTCGACGATGACGTCTACGTCTTCCAAGTCGGCGTCAATCTCAAGGCGGCCTTCAACGGTGACGTGTGGTTCTGGCACCAGGACTATCCCGGCTACTTCTACGACGACCACATCCCCGCGCCTCGCATGGTCAACACGCTGATCTTCCTCGACGAGGTCACCTATCTGAACGCGCCGATGATGATGGTCCCCGGGTCACACCATCACGTGCCGCCGCGCCCGTCGGTCTCGGCGAAGGGCACGTCGCACGCGTTTCGCTACGCCGACGACGACACGATCAAGGAACAAGTTGAGCGGGGCGGAATCGTCGCGCCCACCGGAGCAGCCGGCTCGGTGATCTTCATGCACGTCAACACGCTGCACGGCTCAACCGCCAACCTGTCGCCTTGGCCCCGTCGGCTCGTCACCCTCACCTACAACGCCATGTCGAACAAGGCGACCAGTCCGAGTGTGCGACCCCGCCACATCGTCCCCGACGACCGCGACGTCCCCGCGCTCACTGCGCTAGCCCCCGATTGCCTCACCGCTTTCACTCCTCCGATCGGCCCCCGATGACCCTCTCCCTCGATGCCCAACTCGTCAGCGACGACGAACTCACGCCGCGGCCCGACCCACGTGGGCGACCGTCGACCTCGGCGCGATCTCGCACAACGTCGCGCTCATCCGGGCGAAAGCCGGGCGGCCGGTAAAGCTGCTGGTACCGGTGAAGGCCAACGCCTACGGGCACGGAGCCGCGGCCGTCGGCCGCCACCTGGAATCGCTCGGCGTCGACGGGCTGGCGACGGCCAACGTCGACGATGCCGTCGCCATCCGTCGCGCCGGAGCCGTGCTGCCCATCCTGCTCTACGGCGCCCAGTTACCCGCCGGTACCGAGTATCTCGTGCGCCACAACCTGACGCCGACGGTCTATTGCGCTGAAAACCTCACCGCAATCAGCGGGTCCGCGGCGACCAATGGACGAACGATCAACGTCCACATGAAGGTCGACGCCGGGATGGGTCGACTCGGCGTGCGGCTCGATGAGGGCGTCGCGTTCGCACGCCAGATCGCCGCCAGCCCGGGCATACATCTCGAGGGGATCTACACCCACATTCCGTTCTCCGACGCGGTCGGCGCGGCCTGGTCACAGCGTCGACTCACGGCGTTCACCGAGGTCGTCCGGGCGATCGAGGCCGAGCGGGGAGCACCGATCGACTTCGCCCAAGCCGCCGCCAGCTCGGTGATATCGCAAGACTTCGACTCGTCGGGGCTCAGTACGATCGCCCCTGGTCATCTGACATTTGGGCTGCACCCGATGAGCGACAACCGAGCGGAGACCGTCGGGTTCCGCAAGGCACTGACATCGCTGCAGGCTGCGCTGATCCAGGTGTCATCCCGGCGGTGCGGCGACGACCTCCCGGGCACCGGCCCCGAGGGACTGGCCGAGGCGTCAACCGTCGGCGTCATCCTGCTCGGTATGGACAATGGCTACCGCCCCAGCCCGGGCGCCTCACCCGCCTACATGCTGGTGCGCGGCCACCGGTGCCCGGTGCTGTCCGTGTCGGCGGAGTACTCGGTGATCAACCTCGATGCCGTTCCGGACGCGACTGTCGGCGAAACGGTCACGATCGTCGGTCGCGACGGCGACGAAGAACTCGCCGTGGAAACCGTCGCCCAGCAGATGGGCGCGCCGAGCGCCGCCTACTGGATGCTGGGTCTGAAGAGCGTGCCGTACCGCTACACGCTGACCGAGTAGGGGCTACAGGCGCTCGATGATCGTGCCGGTGCCAAGGCCACCACCGCAGCACATCGAGATCAGCGCATACCGACCACCCGTGCGCTCCAACTCATAGAGCGCTCGGGTCAGCAGGATCACGCCGGAGCCCCCGAGTGGGTGACCGACGGCGATCGCCCCACCGTTCGGGTTGACCTTGCTCATGTCGGCACCGGTCTCCTGCGCCCAGGCCAGCACGACCGAGGCGAACGCCTCGTTGATCTCGAACACGTCGATGGCGCTCATCGACAGCCCGGTGCGTTCGAGCAGCTTGTGCGTCGCCGGAATCGGCCCTTCGAGCATCAACTCGGGGTCGCAGCCGACGAGCACCGAGTCGACGATGCGGGCCCGCGGCTTCAATCCGAGCGTCGCTGCGCCCTGCGCGGAGGCCATCAGCACGGCGGCCGCCCCATCGCAGATCTGCGACGATGTGCCCGCGGTGTGAACCCCATCGGGGGCGTTCGTACGCAACGAGGCCAAGCCTTCGAGCGTCGTTGGCCGGAGCCCCTCATCGCGGTCGAAGGTGCGAGTGTCGCCGGCGGGTGCGCCGTGCTCGTCGAGTACAGGGACCTCGATCGGGGCGATCTGACCGGCAAAGCGATCCTCGGCCCATGCCGTCGCGGCCCGAGCCTGGGAGATGAAGCCCAGTTCGTCGGCGGCCGCGCGGGTGATTCCGTACTTGGTGGCAATTCGCTCGGCGCCGTCGAACTGACTAGTCGCCTCGTAGACATCGGCATAGGTGCCCTCGCGGGGCATCCCGAACACCCCGTTGGCCCCCATTGCCCCGAAGGGGACCGACGACATCGTCTCGACCCCGCACGAGATGGCCACGTCGGCCAAACCACTGCCGACCAGGCCGTGGGCGACAAGGTTTGCCTCCTGCGATGATCCACATTGCGAGTTGACCGTGGCGGCGGGCACCGCTTGCGGTAGCCGCATCGCCAGCCAGGCGTTGCGGGTCACATTGGCGCTCTGGGCGCCGACCTGCTGCACGCAGCCGCCGACGATGTGGTCGACCCGCATCGGATCGATGGCATTGCGATCGATAATCGCCTTCTGCACCGTGCCGAGCAGGTCGTTGGCGTGCACCTTGGCGAGCGTGCCATTCCGGCGACCGATCGCCGAGCGCACCGCATCGAGAATCAGGACTTCACCCATCGTTCCTCCCACAGTTCATGCCCACGGGTCGATGATCGAGTCGGACGCGCAGTTGACGTTTCCGTCAAGTTCAGGGTATCAACCGTCACGATAGGCCTGACAATCCAGGCTGGCGGATGGTGACATGCCAGCCTGGGCGGATGCAGACCGTTTCGCCGATGCCGACGTGCTCGTGGCGTGATCCGGTGCCCGCATACTGGGCCACGTTCATCCCCATCGGAATGGCCCTGAGCATCCTCGGTCCGGCGCTCCCGCAACTGCGCGACGCCGTCGGCACCGACAACGGCGGTATTGCCATCCTGTTCGTCGCCCAGTCACTCGGGTATCTGATCGGCCCGCTGACCTTCGGCCGGCTGTTCGACCGAGACCACGGCCACCGAATGATGCTCGCCTCGCTCGGTCTGATCATCGTTGCCATCAGCCTGCTGCCCTCGATCGACTCACTGCCCGTGCTGTTCGTGCTGTGCGCGTTCAATGGACTGGGCTGCTCGATCGTCGACACCGGTGGCAACACGCTGCTGCTATGGGCCCGGCGGGGAACCGACTCGGCCCCGGCGATGAACGTGCTCCATCTGTTGTTCGGGGTCGGCGCCCTCAGCGCCCCCCTGCTCGTCGACGTGGGCTTGCGTACCGCGGTGACCGTCAACACCGTGGTCGCCTTCGCCGTCGGCGGGTTCCTGACGACGCGCACCCAACCGTCGGCCGAACTCGGCGTCCGCCCCGACGCCGACGGCGCCCCGGCCGACCGGCGGTTGCTGGCGATGGTGACGATGTTCTTCGTGTTCTACGTCGGCGTCGAGATCGGGTTCGCCGGGTGGATCTACACCTACGCCGAGGAGATCCGGCTACCCGGCGAGTCGGCACCGGCCCTGCTCACGGCCCTGTTCTGGGCCGCGTTCACCGGCGGCCGACTGATCGCCGTACCGGTCTCGCGGCGCCTCGGGCCATACGCGATGGTGCTGTGGTCATCGGTCCTCGCCGTGCTCGCCGCCGTCCTATTGACCATTGGCGACTCGGCAACGGCGATGGTGTGGATCTCGACCGGCTTGTTCGGGTTGGGCGTCGCCGCGCAGTTCCCGATGATGGTCAGCTTCGCCGACGACCACCTCCACCTGTCGGGATCCGACACCGCCTGGTTTGTCGCCGGGGCCGGAGCCGGAGGTTTGGTGATGCCCTGGGTGATCGGCCAGATCTTCGACGTCCACGGGGCGAGGGCGATGCCGGTGACCGTGTTATTCCTCACTATGGCCACCCTCGCATGGTTTCTGGTCACCGCCCGCGCCCTGCACGCCGCGGCACCTCCCGGCTGAGTCACCTTCGCTTCAGGTCACGTCCCGGTCCACACCGGGGGGCGTTTTTGGGCGAAGGCGATCGCACCCTCGCGGGCATCAGCGCTGGCGAATACCGGGCCGACCACTTCACCGACGTGCGCCGAGGGATCGTCGCCCATTTCCTCGAGCATCAACCGCTTGGTCGCTTGCACCGCGAGGGGGCCGTTGGCGTTGATCAGCGCAGCGAGAGCCAGCGCGACGGCCATCACCTCGCCGGCCGGGACGACTCGATTGATCAGGCCCAACTCCAATGCCCGGGCTGCGGGCATCGTTTCGCCCGTAAGGCCCATCTCCAACGCGACCTGTAGCGGGATGCGGCGAGGCAACCGGGTGCCGCCTCCGGCGGCGACCAGACCTCGCTTGACCTCGGGAATCCCGAACCGGGCGTGATCGGCGGCGACAACCAGATCGCAGCGCATCATTACTTCGAACCCACCGGCGACGGCGTGGCCGTTGACCGCGGCGATCACCGGCTTGGGGCACGACGACAGCATGGTCAACCCCGCCCCGACCGCGGCGAGATCTTCGCCGGCGGCGAACGCCTTGAGGTCCATGCCGGCGCAGAACACCTTCTCACCGGCCCCGGTGAGGATGATCGTGCACACCTCGGGGTTGGTCGCCGCGTCGGTCAGCGCGTCGACGAGACCCTGGCCGACCGCGCCGTTGAGCGAGTTCCCGGCCTCCGGACGATTGAGCGTCAGGACCAGTGCGCCATCATGTAGTTCGGCCACCACGGCCATCGTCGGTTCCCCATTTCGTGCTCGCCGCAGCTCAGTGGAGAGCGTGCGATTCCGCCATCTGACACTAGTGTCAACCCCGAACGCAGTACGAACGGCGCAGAAAGCGAGCCACATCATGGGACGACTTCTCGAGGGCAAGATCGCCCTGGTCACCGGGGCCGGCCACGGCATCGGGCGCGGTCACGCGGTCGAATTGGCCAAGCACGGAGCAACCGTGATCATCAACGACCTCGGTTCCACCGTCGCTGGCGAGGGGGCTGGCCGCGACGCCGACGTCGTCGTCGACCTGATCAAGTCGCGCGGTGGCAACGCCTCGGCGAACTATGGCGATGTCGGCGACGAAGAGCAGGCCGCGGCGATGGTGCAGCAGGCGATCGATGAGTACGGCCGCCTCGACATCCTCGTCAACAACGCCGGCATCGTGCGTGACCGCGTCATCTGGAACATGTCGGCCAATGACTTCGACCTGGACATGCGGGTGCACGTGCGGGGCTCATGGCTCACGGCGCGCGCCGCCGCCCAGCATTGGCGGGAGCGGGCCAAAGCATCCGACAACGGTCGAGTGTTCGGGCGGATCATCAACACCACCTCGGGCGCAGGGCTCCTCGGCAACTTCGGGCAGACCAACTACGCAACGGCCAAGGCCGCGATCGTCGGCTTGACCCTCACGCTGAACGTCGAACTCTCCCGCCTCGGCGTGACCGCCAACTGCATCGGACCCGGAGGGATCACCCGGCTGTCGGCGGGCGTGATGACCGGGGCCGACGCGGTGAAGGAGCCTGACGAGTACGCCGAGGACGAGTTCGAACGCCTCGATCCGTCGCTGTGCTCCCCGATCGTCGCCTGGCTCTGCAGCGACGAGGCTGGGCATGTGAGCGGCCACGTGATCCGGGCGATGGCCGAGCACCTCTACCTGATGGGTGGTTGGACCGAGGACATCACGCTCTCGAACGGCGGCCGCCGTTGGGATGCCAAGAAACTCGGCGACCTGTTCGCCACCGACGTGTTCAAGTCCCGCACCCCCGGCCTACGCATGGGTGGCTGAGATGCCTCTTTCGCAGCCATGAAGGGCGCGGTGTACTACGGCCCGGCGACATCCGTATCGAGGAAGTCGCGGCGCCGTTAGCCGGCCCGGGGCAGGTCGTCATCGACGTCGCCCGTAACGGCATCTGCGGCTCCGACCTGCACACCGACGTCGGGGCATCGAAGGGTGGGGCGTCCATGCACCTCCCGGGGATCGTGCTCGGCCACGAGTTCTCGGGCATCGTCCGGTCCATCGGCGACGGCGTCGATGATCTGGCGGTCGGCACCGCGGTGGCCATCGCCCCGATCGAGTGGTGCGGCTCGTGCTACGCCTGCTCGCATTCCTGGCCGCAGATGTGCCGCAAACTCGGGCTCTCGGCGGGTACCGGCTCCCGCTGCACGGCGGCCTGGCCCCGCAGGCAGTCGTGTCGCGACGGTCCGCCTTCGTGGTGCCCAACGGGCTGAGCGTCGAACATGCCGCGCTCGCCGAGCCGATGGCGGTCGCCGTCCACGCCGTCCGCCGAGCGCCGCCCACGCTGGGCACGTCCGTGCTGATCCTCGGGGCCGGGCCCATCGGCCTCGGCGTGCTGCAGGCCGTTCGGGCCGCCGGAGCGACGACCACCATCGTCTCGGAACCCGCCGTCTCGCGCCGATTGGCCGCCGCCCAGCTTGGCGCGACAGTGGTACTCGACCCGACGGTCGACAACGTGCGATCGACGGTGCGAGACCTCGTTCGTGACGGCGTTGATCTCGTCTTCGAGACCACCGCGCAGAGCGCGGCGCTCCATCAGGGCCTGCAGGCGTTGCGGCCCCGGGGCACGATGGTCAGCGTTGCCGGCTGGGGTGATGCTCCACCACGCCGATCGCCACGTCAAGATACTCGTCGACCCCCGATGAAGAACTCGCCATGAGCGACCTCGGGCAGCGGACTCGGTCGATCGCACGCCGCTCAGCTCGCCGCCCGGGGCGCGACGGTGATCGTCAATGACCTGGTGCCCGCAGATGGCCCGCCAGGGGTACGGACGCATCGTGTCGACTACCTCGAACTCCGGCCTGCTCGGCACCGCCGGATCATCGGGGTATGCCGCCGCCAAAGCCGGACTCAAGCTGAGATCGCGCCCGGCGACACCCTCGAATTCTTCGCCAACAGCGGCGAGGAAGGCCGCGCCTTGCACCGCCGGCTGATGCGTCGTGGAAAGTAGCGTCGATCCAATGCCCGAGCCGGATATCGCTGCGTTGGATTCAAGCAAGGTCGACCTGTTTCGGCTCGACGCGGCCGACGTTCCTAACCGGTTTGCGTGGACGCCGTCGAGCACGGTGCTGACCCCGGCCCGCACGGTGCAGGGCGGGGCGGGACTTGGTGCGGCGACCGAGGCGATGGAGCGGGTGACGGGGCGGCCGACGATTTGGGCGACCGCGCAGTACCTGTCGTTCGCGGCGGAGACCGACCCGATCGACATTGAGGTGAACGTCGAGGTGTCCGGCCACAACACCGCCCAAGCCCGCTGCACGCTGTCACGCGACGGCCGCGAGATCCTCACCGCCCATGCGGCGCTCGGCCGCCGCGACCTCGATCTGGCCGGCGTGTGGAGCGCACCTCCCGACGTCGCCTCGCCCGAGGACTGCCCGCGGTACCGGTTCTTCGAGCACGGCCACGGCCATCTCGGCGATCTGGTCGATATCCGGCTGGCCAGCGGCCGCCAGCTCGATGAGATCGGAGACACCGGGGCCCGCGGCGACGGCTCGTTCGCGATCTGGATGCGGGCCTGGAGCGATGCCGACCATCTGGTGACCACGCCTGAGCTGGCCTTCATCGGCGACTTCATGCCTCTCGGTTATGCCGACGCGATCGGCCAGCCGTTCGCCGGGAACAGTCTCGACAACACGCTTCGCGTCGGTCGTTCGGGTCGCACCGATTGGATTCTGCTCGCCACCCACGTCGACCAGGTCGCCAACGGTTTCGGCCACGGCCGCGCCAATCTGTGGGGGCAGGACGGCACGTTGCTCGGCAGTGTCAGCCAATCATCGATCATGCGGGTCCACCGGCACATCCGCGATCGCCTTCAGAAGAAAATCTGACAGTCGCGTCACGTTAAGCTCGCGACCGAAGGAGGGTCCATGTCTGGCTGCCCGGTTGCCCACGGCTACGAACCACTTGATCCCACTACGGTGAGCAACCCGCATGCCCCGTTGCGCGACCTGCGCGAGGGCACGCCGGTGGCTTACATGCCTGGCCTCGATCACTACATCGTCACCCGCTTCGACGACGTTTGCAGGTCTTGATGGACCGCGCCTCGTGGTCGTGTTCGAACGCGTCGTCCCCACTCATCGCCGTCTGTCCGGCGGCGCAAGCAGTGCTTGCCGCCGGTTTCAAGCGGGTGCCGACGCTGAACAACGCCGATCCGCCCCGGCACGGGCCGATGCGCCGATCGGTGCTCAACGTGATGACCCCACGTCGACTGAACGCCCTCGAACCAACGTTGCGCGCCTATGCCCGCGACCTGGTGCTGCAGATGCTCACGCACGATGCGGTGGACTTCGTCGACGCCTACGCCTTCCCGTTCCCGGGGTTCGCCGCGTTCAGCCTGCTCGGTTTCCCCAACCACGACACCGAACGGCTCAAAGTCTGGAGCCGTACCCGCGTGCTGCTCACCTATGGCCATCTCACCGACGACGAGCAGGTCTCGGTCGCCGGTGAATCGTCTCGATGTGGCAGTACGTCGAGCAGTTCGTCGCCAACCGGATGGCCGAGCCGGTCGACGATCTGACCAGTGACTTAGTCCGCCTGTCACGCGAGAAGCCCGAACAACTCAACGAGTTCGACATCGTCAACATCGTCTATTCGATGGCCCTGGCCGGCCACGAGACGACCTGCAACACGATCGGCAACGGGCTGCGGGCCCTGCTGACCTATCGCGATCAATGGCAGCGGTTGATCGACGACCCGACGTTGATTCCCAACGCGGTCGAGGAAATCCTGCGCTTCGATGGCCCGGTGATCAACCATCGCCGCCTCGCCAAGGTCGATGTCGAGATCGGTGGCTTCACCATCCCGGCCGGCAGCAAGATCATGCTCGGCTTCGCCTCGGCCGGTCGCGACGCCGCAACCTTCCCCAACCCCGAATCGTTCGACGTCTCGCGCGAAAACGCCGATCTCCACCTGCAGTTCGGCAAGGGCGCTCACCTGTGCCTCGGCGCACCCCTCGGTCGGCTGGAGACCCGGATCACGTTGGAGCTCCTCACCGAGCTGGCTCCGGATATTGACCTAGTGGCTGACCAGGACTTTGCCTACACACCCAACGCGCTGTTCCGCGGTCTTGAACGGCTCTACGTCGCACCTCGGGGTATTCGCTGACGTGGATCTCGCCTTCTCCTCCGAGGCCGAGGCGTTTCGTGCTCACGTTCGAGCGTTCCTCGCGGCGCACGTGCCCGCGGGTTGGCCGGGCATGGGAGCGCTCGACGGGGACGAAGCCCACCAGTTCTCCGTGCGCTGGCGCAAGGTGCTCGCCGACAACGGCTTCATCGGCATCACCTGGCCGGTCGCATACGGCGGAGGCGGTCGCAGCAAACTCGACCAGATCATCCTCGCCAGGAATTCGCCCGCGCCCGCGTCCCGCTCGGCCGGGTGACCGACACGACGACGGTCAAGATGCTCGGCAACACCCTGGTTCGCTGGGGAACCGAGGAGCAGAAGCAGCGCTATCTGCCCCGGATCATCTCGGGCGACGACGTGTGGGTGCAGGGATACTCCGAGCCCGAGGCCGGCAGCGATCTCGCCAGCGTGCGGCTCACCGCCTACCTCGACGGTGACGAGTGGGTGATCAACGGCCAAAAGATCTGGACGTCGCTGGGCATGGAAGGCACCGGC
>JANNNL010000234.1:0-3819 GCA_031398525.1 Actinomycetes bacterium
CGCGGCAGCGGGGTGCTCGAGGATGGACGGCGGCGAGACACGGGTGGCAAGCCTCGCCCGTCTACCCCGCGTTCTGCAACCTGATCGTGCACGGAATCGTGTGATACGGGCGGGGCACGGGCGGGCGGCTACCGGCGGATAGTGGTGCCGGCCTTGGTGGTCTCGACCACCCAGCCGTCGGCTTGCAGGTCGGTGCGCAGGACGTCGGCGGCGGCGAAGTCCTTGTTGGTGCGGGCGTCGTCGATGGCCTGAGCCTTGGCGGCCGCCTCGGCGGGGATCTCGCCGGCAGTCTTGAGCACCAACCCGACGGCGCGAGCGATCTCCTGCGCCGCGCCGGCCAACGACCCGGCCTGCGCGTCGTCACCGGCGTCGAGGGCGGCGTTGGCTTGACGGACGGTGTCGAACATCAGAGCCATCGCTGCGGGGGTGTCGAGGTCGTTGTCCATCGCGACACGGAACTGGTCGAGTACTGCAGCCTCCGGCGACGCACCGTCAAGTACCGAGGCGGTCCGCGCCGCGAAGGCGTCAAGGCCGGCGAGGGCTTTGACCGACGACTCCAGGCTGGCGAGGCTGACCGAGACCGGGGAGCGATAGTGCGACTGGAGGAGCAGCATCCGGTAGGCGCGGGCGTCGTACTGCTCGATCAAGTCGAGCAGGTTGAACACATTGCCCAGGCTCTTGGACATCTTCTCGCCTTCGCCGTCGATGACGAAACCGTTGTGTGCCCAGTGGCCCGCAAACGTCTTACCCAACGCCACGGCCTGCGCACGCTCGTTCTCGTGATGCGGGAAGCGCAGATCCTGCCCGCCGGCATGCAGATCGAAGCCTTCGCCAAGTAGCTGCAGGCTCATCACGACGCATTCGCTGTGCCAACCCGGGCGTCCATTTCCCCACGGCGAGGGCCAGGACGGCTCGCCCGGTTTGGTGAACTTCCACAGGGCGAAGTCGGCCGGGTCGCGCTTCTCGCCGGCGCCGAACACGTCGCGGTCGCCGCCGCCGGCGAGCATGTCGTCAAGACTCTGGTGGGCAAGCAGGCCGTAGTCGGGCACGGCTCGCACCGAGAGGTAGATGCCATCGCTCGTCACATAGGCCGTCTCGCCGTCGATCAGCGAACCGATCATCGACACCATTTCGTCGACGTACTCGGTGGCGTGGGGGATATCGGTGGGGCGCTGGATGCCCATTCCGTCCATTGCCTTCCACCACATCGCCTCGCACTTGGTGGTGATGTCCTGCCACGGTCGACCCTCGCGCTCGGCGCGGTTGATGATGTTGTCATCGATGTCGGTGATGTTCGAGACGTGGCGAACTTCGAGGCCGGTCCACTCGAGATAGCGCCGCAGGATGTCCCAGGCAAGCGTTGCTCGACCGTGGCCGATGTGGGCTGGGCCATACACCGTCGGACCGCAGACATACATGCTCACCTTGCCGGGCTCGCGCAGGGCGAGCTCCCTGACGTCTCGGGTGGCGGTGTCGTAGAGATGAAGCACGGTGAAAGCCTAGGCAATCGACCCTCGAGCCAGAGACCGCGTTTACTGAAGGGGACGCTCTGGACGCGGGTGGGCAGGTCGCCCGGAGGACCGAAAATTGGAGCGCGGTGGCGGTGAGACCGCCATCGCGCTCCACGTTGGTGTCAGGTGGCGGTCATGAAGGCCCGAAGCGGCCAGGGGTCCTGCGATGACCATGCGATGGAGGGCGAAAGCCGAGGGCCGCAGCCGACGCGCTCCGGTAGCCTTCCCGGGCTATGACTACCGTCCCTGACAAGCCGTCCGTTGACGGCATCGAGGCCCGCTGGATACAGCGGTGGGAGGCTGACGCCACCTACCGCTTCGACCGCACCGCGAGCCGGGAGCAGGTATTCGCCATCGATACGCCGCCCCCCACGGTCTCGGGCAGCCTGCATATCGGCCACGTTTTCAGCTACACGCAACCCGACACGATCGCCCGCCCGCTTCCAGCGGATGCGCGGCAAGTCAGTCTTCTACCCGATGGGGTGGGACGACAACGGCCTGGCGACCGAACGCCGCGTTCAGAACGTCACCGGAGTTCGTTGCGATCCGTCGTTGCCCTACGACACGTCGTTTGCCGCGCCGTTCAACGGTGACGTCCCCAAGGATCACCGGGCGATCCCGACGAGCCGCCCGAACTTCGTGGAGTTGTGCCGCAAGGTCACCCATCTCGACGAGGGCGTCTTCGAAGAACTGTTCCGCCGTCTCGGCCTGTCGGTCGACTGGTCACTGCTGTACACGACCATCGGCGACAACGCCCGCCGGGTCAGCCAGCGCGCCTTCCTCGGCAACCTCGCCCGCGGCGAGGCCTACCAGCAGGACGCCCCAACGTTGTACGACATCGACGAGCGCACCGCCGTGGCCCAGGCCGAGATGGAGGACCGCGAGGTCCCGGGCGCCTACCACAAGCTCGCCTTTCACCGAGTTGACGGCGGCGGCGACCTCGTCATCGACACGACGCGACCCGAGCTGTTGGCCAGTTGCGTAGCGATGGTCGCCCACCCCGACGACGAGCGCTACCAGCCGATGTTCGGTACGACAGTCCGCACGCCGCTCTATGGCGTCGAAGTCCCCGTCCTGGCCCATCGCCTGGCCGACCCCGAAAAGGGCACCGGCATCGCCATGATCTGCACGTTCGGTGACACCACCGACGTCACTTGGTGGCGCGAGCTGAACTTGACGTCACGCGCCTTGATCGGGTTCGACGGCCGGTTCGCCACCGAAACCCCGGCGTGGATCACCTCCGACGAAGGTGCCGCGGCGTATGCCGCGATCGCCGGGCTGGCTCCAAAGCAGGCGCAACGCAAAATCGTTGAACTGCTGCAGGCGTCGGGCGAGATGATCGGTGAAGCTCGCCCGATCAGCCACCCGGTTAAGTTCTACGAGCGCGGCTCACGCCCGTTGGAGATCGTCGCCACCCGCCAGTGGTACATCCGTAACGGCGGACGCGACGACGATCTGCGTGACGCGCTGGTCGCCCGCGGGAGCGAGTTGACCTGGCACCCGGCCTACATGCGCCACCGCTACGACAACTGGGTCGGTGGTCTCAACGGCGACTGGCTGATCAGCCGTCAGCGGTTCTTCGGCGTCCCGATCCCGGTCTGGTACGCCCTTGATACCCACGGAAATCCGTTGTATGACCAGGTCCTCGTCCCCTCCGACGAGCGCCTACCGATTGATCCGTCGAGCGAATACCCGGCGGGTTACACCGCCGATCAGCGCGATCAGCCTGGCGGGTTCACCGGCGACCCCGACGTGATGGATACGTGGGCGACCTCGTCGCTCACCCCGCACATCGCCGGCGGGTGGTCGACCAATGACGATCTGTTCGAACGGATTTTCCCGATGGACATGCGCCCGCAGGGGCACGACATCATCCGCACCTGGCTGTTTTCGACGATGGTCCGCAGCCACCATCAGCACGGCACGCCGCCGTGGCGCAACGCGACGTTGTCGGGATGGATTCTCGACCCCGACCGCAAGAAGATGTCGAAGTCGAAGGGCAATGTCGTCACGCCGATGAACCTGCTCGAGCAGTACGGCACGGACGCGATCCGTTACTGGGCCGCGTCGGGTCGGCCGGGGGTCGACACCGCGCTCGACGAAGGCCAGATGAAAATCGGGCGCAAGCTGGCGATGAAGCTGCTCAACGTCACCAAGTTCGTCCTCTCCTTCGACGCCGCCGCTACCGCTGGTGCGGTCACTGCGCCTCTCGACGTCGCCATGCTCGACCGACTGGCGACAGTCGTCGACGAGGCATCCCGCGGCTTCGAGGACTTCGACTACGCCCGGGCACTGGAGCGCACCGAGG
>JANNNL010000288.1:0-3579 GCA_031398525.1 Actinomycetes bacterium
GCCGCGTCGTCGCCCTTCAGGAGGTCCAGCGCCGTCACGCCCGCGCCCTGGCCAAGATCTGGGGAGCGACGGACTGGCGCTGGGCTCGCAAGCATCTGCCCTACGGACCACTGCTGTGGTGGAGGGCCGAGGGAATCGCCGTGCTCGCCAGCCATGACCTCGACGACCATCGCGTGACCGTGCTGACTCCGGGCGTTCGTATCTGGTCGTTCCGCCGCCGCATCCTCCAATCAGTGCGCCTCGATCATCCCTCGGCTCCGCTGCGCGTGTTCAACACCCACCTCGCCTCCCACAATGACCCCGCCGCTCGTGCCGCCCAAGCGGCAATTGTGGCCGGGCAGATCGCCAAGGGTCGCACGCAGAACGCGACGACAGGGGAGGTACTCGCCGGCGATCTGAACGCACCCGACGAACCCACCACGCTCTCGGCGTTTGAGATGCTCGGGTTGAGCGACGCGTGGCCTGCCGCGGACAACGGCCCGGGGTTCACGAACCCCTCGGGTGCGCCATACCAACGTCTCGACTACGTATTGACGAGTGCCGAGGTGACGACGACGCGGGCCCGCGTGGCAACCGACGACCCGGCGATCGACTGGCCGAGGTTGTCCGATCACCTGCCATTGGCCGTCGTCGGTCGGTACTCAACAGGGATCGCTACCACCACCGACGACAGACCTGCGCCCGAACCGCACAGGTAGCGTCGTCGAGCGTGTCATTCCTGCCCCCGCGTCGTGAACTTGCCCGCCGCCTGCCCCGTTGCGTCGGAGGATTGGCCTGTTTCGGCTTCGGCATCTCATGCATCGTTCGGGCCCGACTCGGCCTGGCACCCTGGGATGTATTCCACCAGGGGCTGAGCGATCTGACCGGCCTGTCGCTGGGCCTCACGATCGAGGGCATGGGGCTACTGATCCTGCTGCTGTGGATTCCGCTCCGTCAACGGCCCGGCCTCGGCACCATCTTGAACGCGATCGAGATCGGCCTGGTCGCCGACCTGGGCATCGCGTTGCTTCCCGAAACCACGTCGATTGGTGCGAGATGGGCATACCTGGCCGCCGGACTCCTCATCATCGGCATCGGATCGGGGTTCTACATCGGAGCCGGCCTCGGCACCGGCCCACGCGACGGACTGATGGTCGGCCTGAACCGTCGATTCGGTTGGTCGATCCGCCGATCCCGTACCGTCGTCGAACTCCTCGCACTCGGCGCCGGCATCGCCCTCGGTGGACCCATTGGCATCGGCACCATCGTGCTCGCCTTCGGCATCGGGCCGATCGCCCACTTCACCATCCCGCGCCTGTCACTCCCTCCGATCGCGTACGAGCCGCCAGTCACCGTGCATTGACGGCTCGTGACGGCTCATACTCAGTGCGGTGGGTGGGGGGCCCTGGGCCCACCACGCACCAGTGATCAGTAGCGGTAGTGGTCGGCCTTGTACGGGCCCGACGGGTCGACGCCAAGGTATTCGGCCTGCTCATCGGTGAGCTTGGTGAGCTTCACGCCGAGGGCGCCGAGATGCAGACGGGCAACCTTCTCGTCGAGGCTCTTCGGCAGCACGTAGACCCCAAGCGGGTACTTCTCGATGTTGTTGAACAACTCCATCTGGGCAATGACCTGGTTGGAGAACGAGCAGCTCATCACGAAGCTCGGGTGCCCGGTGGCGCATCCGAGGTTGACCAGACGACCCTCGGCCAACACGATGACCGAGTGGCCATCGGGGAAGCTCCATAGGTCGGTACCGGGCTTCAGTTCATCACGGGTCGCGCCCGAGCGGGCCAAACCGGCCATGTCGATCTCGGAGTCGAAGTGGCCAATGTTGCAGACGATCGCATTGTGCTTCATCTTGTGCATGTGATCGACGGTGATCACACCGTCGTTGCCGGTGGCCGAGACGAAGATGTCGACCTCGCCGACGACGTCTTCCATCACGTCAACCTGGTAGCCCTCCATCGCCGCTTGCAGAGCGTTGATCGGGTCCACCTCGGTGATGATCACCCGGCAGCCCTGGCCCTTGAGTGCCTGGGCGCACCCCTTGCCCACATCGCCGTAGCCGGCGACCAGGGCGACCTTGCCGGCGAGCATCACGTCGGTCGCCCGGCAGATGGCGTCGACGAGCGAGTGGCGGCACCCATAGAGGTTGTCAAACTTCGACTTGGTCACCGAGTCGTTGACGTTGATCGCCGGGAAAAGCAGCTCGCCCTTCTCGTGCATCTTGTAGAGCCGCATGACGCCGGTGGTCGTCTCCTCCGACACGCCCTTGATGTTGGCGGCCATGGTCGTCCACTTGGTCGGCTCGGTCTTCAGCGAACGGTGCAGCAGACCAAGCACGATGGCGAACTCCGGATTCGACGCCGATGTAGGATCGGGAACTTCGCCGGCCGCCTCGAACTCAACACCCTTGTGCAGCAGCAACGTGGCGTCGCCGCCGTCGTCGAGAATCATGTTCGGTCCACGCGGCTCGCCGGCGGGGCCATCGGGCCACGACATCATCTGTTCGGTACACCACCAGTACTCCTCGAGCGTCTCGCCCTTCCAGGCGAAGACCGGGGTCCCTTGCGGGTCGTCGACGGTCCCATTGGGGCCGACGGCAACGGCCGCAGCGGCGTGGTCCTGGGTCGAGAAGATGTTGCATGACGCCCAACGGACCTCGGCTCCGAGTTCGACCAGGGTCTCGATCAGCACCGCGGTCTGGATGGTCATGTGCAGCGAACCCGAGATGCGGGCGCCGGCGAGCGGCTTGGACGGGCCGTACTCCCTGCGGAGCGCCCGAAGGCCAGGCATTTCATGCTCGGCGAGATGGATTTCCTTACGACCGAAGGGGGCCATCGACAGGTCGGCGACGCGAAAGTCTTTACGCGCGGCAAGAGAAGAAGTCATGTTGATCCTCCACGAAACAACGATTCAGGGTGACAGTGGGTCACCAATGAGAATTGGGTTGGGTCGTGGGCTGGGGCCTGCTGGCACCGAGGTCTGGGTCAGCCCTACATCTACAAATTGTAGTGGAGGGACCCCGCACGTCCCTCACACCTCAGGCGTCTTCGAGCACGACGGCGGCGACGTCACCGATGTAGTGAACAAAGCCATTGTCGTTGTACGCCAACAGCTTGTTGTCAGCTGAGAGTCGGGAGACGGCCAGGTTCGGCACTGATTGACCGGGCAGGAAGTTCAGGTTGCTCGAATCGGGCAACGGCGTACCCGACGGGTGCAACGTGATGAACGAGTCGCTACGAGCCACCGGATAGGGGAACCCGAGATCGGTCGCCGTGAGGTTCATGATCAACGAATCCTGCTCGCCGACCCATACTCCCCCGACCTTCACCGACTGGATGAAGGCGTTGAAGTTCCACGTCTCCTCCTGGCCCGAGCCGAGCTTGGCGGCCCCATAGGCGGCCAGGCGGGTGTCGAAGGCCCGGAACGGTCGATCGAGCGGGACCACCCGCCCGGCCCGGGTCTCGTCGTTAACGCCGGCCTTGAAGTAGCCAACGACATCGGCGATCAACTGCACAGAACCCTTCTCATTGAAGATGCGAACCGAGCCGTCGGCCCCGACCGGGACCATGATCAGGTTCGCCTTGGTCTGCC
>JANNNL010000289.1:0-3152 GCA_031398525.1 Actinomycetes bacterium
CGGGCCTCGTCGGCGTCGGTCACTTCGATCATGTTCGACGAGACCATCGTCGTGTCGGCCGATGAGACGGCCACCCCGGCGGATTCGAGCGCAGCCTTGACGTCGAAGGTGACCTGCGGCTCGCACGACACCCGCCACGACTCGCCGTCACGCACGATGTCGTCGGCCCCCGCGTCGAGCGCGGCCATCATCACATCGTCTTCGCCGATCTTGCCATCGGCCATGACGATGCCACGACGCGAGAATTGCCAGCCCACGGCCCCCGGCTCCGCCATCGAGCCACCCATCTTCGAGAAGATGCTGCGCACTTCCGAGCCGGTGCGGTTGCGGTTGTCGGTGAGTACATCGATCATCAGCGCGACCCCGCCGGGGGCATAGCCCTCGTACATGATCGCCTCGTAGTTGGCCCCGCCGTTGTCGCCGGTGCCGCGTTTGATCGCCCGGTCGATGGCGTCGTTGGTCATCTGGCCCGCCTTGGCCTTCTGGACCATCGTGCGCAGGCTGGCATTGGTCGACGTATCGCCGCCACCCTCGCGAGCGGCCACCTCGATCTGACGGGCAAGCTTGTTGAAGAGCTTGCCGCGTGCCTTGTCGACGGCACCCTTCTTGTGCTTGATCGTGGCCCATTTTGAGTGACCCGACATGGTGCTTCAGTCCTCCTGGAGGCACTCGGCGTATAACGGGTCAGGCTACCTAATTCGTAGGTCCGCCATACTTCTCGAACATCTCTGGTCAATACTTGGTGGACATGGATGACCGTTCACTGATTGCGCGCGCCTCACGGCGGCTCGGTTTCGGTGTCGTCGGTGGAACCCTGGAGTCGGAAGTTACCGCGGGCGTGGCGGCATTCCGAGCCAAGTTGCTGACGCCCGAAACTGTGCAAGTACCGCCTGCCCCACCGCTGTGGACCACCGATGCCACGGTGCTCCCCGACGAATCGAACAAGCGGCGTAAGGAAGTCACCTTCGCCGCGTTGGAGGAGTGGATCGAGCACATGGTGGCTTCGCCTCGCACCCACACCGAGTGGTTGACGTGGTTTTGGCACGGTCACTTCGTGGTGTCGCACCCTGAGGTGCGCAACCCGCAGTTCATGATCGACAACATCCTGCTGCTGCGTTCAATGGGCGCCGGCGGTTTCGCCGAACTGGTCACCGAGGTCACCAAAGATCCGGCGATGTTGCTCTACCTCGACGGCAACGACAATCAGGCCGAGGCACCGAACGAGAATTACAGCCGTGAGCTGCTCGAACTGTTTACTCTTGGCATCGGGAACTACACCGAGGACGACGTAGATTCGGGGGCCAGTGCGCTGACCGGATGGAAGATCGACCGCAATACCCGCAAGACGCGCCTGTTCGAAGACCGTCATGACGGCGAAGACCAGCCCTACCTCGGAGCCAACGTCGACAGCATCGAAGGTGTTGTCCAGACCGTGATGGCCCAGCCCGCGTTGGCCACGTTCATCGCCGGTCGATTCGCGCGTCAAGTGGTCGGTCCCAACCCGCCTGCCGACGTTGTTGCCGCGGCCGCCGCGGCGTTCACCGCCTCGGGATTCCAGGTCGCCGCACTCGTCGGTTCTCTCGCTGACGCGCTGATGGCAGGAACCGATACCGGGCCGCTGATCCTTGGACCGGTGCCGTGGTACATCGCCGCTCGCCGGGCCACTGGCTCGCCGGTTGGCAAAGATCTGCGGGCCATGCTCAACACGTGCGGGCAGTTGCCGTGGTTCTGTCCGAGCGTTGCCGGTTGGCCGTATCACGACGGTTGGGCGACGGCTGCCACCCATGTGGGCCGGTTCAATCTGGCCGCCGTGATCGCCGAGCAGACGCCGGCGGATTCAGCCGCGCTGACCGCAATCGCAGCCGACGACAACACCACCCTGGCGATGGCTCTCGGCCTGCCGACCGACTTTTCAGAGACGTCATGGGCGGCGATTTCGAAGATGCCAGACGCCCGTGGCCGACTCACGCTGGCCCTGCTCAGCCCAGAATTCGTACAGGCCTGATGACGATGATGAACCGACGCCAATTCCTCCTCGCCACGTCCTCCGGACTGATTGTCGCCTGCTCGGGTGGCGGGGCCGCCAAGTCCAAGCCGGCCGAAACCCCGGGCACGCTTCCCGCCCCGACCGGTGGGGTGACCGCCCCGACGAGTTCAGGCACCGATGGCATTCTCGTTGTCGTCGAGATGAACGGCGGCAACGATGCGCTGAACACCGTCGTGCCGGTGGTCGGCAAGTACCACGACATCCGCCCGCAAATCGGCCACGCCGACGACACGCTGTTGAAGATTCCGGGAACCGCGGAGTACGGACTGCATCCCCAACTCGCCCCGATGCAGGGACTGTTTGATGCCGGCCGCGTGACAACGCTCGCCGGCGTCGGATTCGACCAACCGAATCGCTCGCACTTCGCCGCATCGGATATGTGGTGGCAGGCCACGCCGGGCACCGTCTCGGCCACCGGCTGGCTCGGCCGCGGTCTCGACGCCCTCGGGGTGACGTCGGTGACCGACACCGGAGGGATCTCGCTCGGCCCGTCGGGCACCGCCCTCGTGTCGACCAAGACCAAAACGACGACCGTCAGCGAGACCAAGCGCTTCCGTCTAGAACCCCCCAAGGGATCGGACCCTGCCCTCGTCGCCGAAGCCTGGGCGGCAATGTCGGGCGAACACGCCGACGCGCTCGCCGCCATCGGGTTGTTCGCCACCATGAAGGAAGCCGACCCGGGTGAGGATGAGATCTCCGATACCACCGGCGGTAAGACAATCACCGCCCAGCTCGTGGCGGCCGCCCGATTGATCGCCACCGACCCGACGATCCGCACGATCTACATCTCGGCCCGAGGTTTCGACACCCACGCCAACCAGGTCAAACGCCACGACGAGCTGATGAAAGACTTGGCCGTCGGCGTCCGCACGTTCTACGAACGCATGGAACTCGCCGGGCTCGCCGAGCGGATCATGCTGATCACCACCAGCGAATTCGGCCGCCGCACCTACGAAAATGCCAGCGGCGGCACCGACCACGGCAAAGCCGGAGCCTTGTTCATCATCGGCCCCAACACGACCGTGGTGAGCCAGGACTTCCCGGTACAGATCACAGCATTTGGGACAGGGGACTACCTGGTTCCGCCGCAGCTCGTCGTCGAAGG
>JANNNL010000295.1:0-7278 GCA_031398525.1 Actinomycetes bacterium
CATTGACCGCAGGGTTGCGGGCTGCGGGTTGGCAGGTCGCCGTGATCGACGGGCGGGTGGCCACGGGCAAGAACTCGCTGCTCAGCGAACTCGCCGCTGAACTGGCCTTCCCGGAATGGTTTGGTCACAACTGGGACGCGCTTGCCGATTGTCTCAGCGAACTCCCACGAGTGGCGATCGTGGTCAACCATCCAGGCGCTGATTCAGCGTTCGACACGCTGGCCGAGATCGTCGGCGACCTCGTCTCGGGGGGGCGAACGATCCTGCTCGTCACCCGCCCGAATCGTCAGGTGGGCGGTTCGTAGTTGGTGATCAGGGCGACGACGTCGCTGCCGCGGGTGAGGCTGATCGGCTCGCCGCGATCGAGGGATGCGACAATCTCGGGCCAGTGGGCGGGTGCGTCGTTGATGTCGAACGAGGCGAGTCGGCGGCCACTGACCTCGTCGATGGCACCTTGGGCGTTGCGGCGGCGTTCGACCATCGCCGCGTCGGCATCGGCATCGCCGACGTGGCCCTCGTCGAGCAGCCAGCGGATCGCGCGAGATTCGGAGCGGGCATCGCTCCAGATGTGCCACTGATCGCGCAAGTCGGGGAGTGTGCGTAGTGCGTCACGGAAGCGGCGGAACGCACCCTTGCCTTCGAGGGCGACGAGCAGCACGTCGCGGGCGCGGATGTCGCCGACGGCCTGAGCGAAGCTCGACATGTCCTCGAACGAGGCCCGGCCACGGTTGGGATGGACGACGATCCAACCTTGATCCTGCAGCTCGTCGTCGTCGAACCCGTCGCTCCAATCGCCCGATTCACGCACGTCGCCGCTGACCGGGTGGAACCACCAGGTCGTGTCTCCGCCGCCGTCGTCGAGCGCCTCCGCCAACATCTGCACATCGGTCATCGCAACGGTCAACAGGCCGGGGGTAACTTGCTCGCTCATCGCACCCATTCTGCCTCTCGGCGTCACCACTCCACACGCGGTCGCCGCGTGCACCAGACTCGGGGAAGACTTGACACCGCCCACCGACAACAACCCTTCCCCGACCACGGGCTGACCCAGTAGACAACCAGCGCGTACGGTTGGGACGATGAGCGACTGGGCCGCGTTGGCGTTCGACGAGACTGTCGGCGTGCTGAGCAACGCCGGCGACCCGGCCCGGCGCGAGCCGATGACGGCCTACATGAAGCACCACTTCGCCTTCCTCGGCATCCCCGCGCCGGTGCGTGATTCGCTCATGAAGGCGGTGTTCAAGGGGTTGACGAAGCCGACGGCCGACGATGTGCTGGCGTTTGCGGCGGCGATGTGGGAGCTTCCCGAACGCGAGTACCAGTACGTGGGCGTCGGGCTGCTCCATCGCTACGACAAGCTGTTGCCGCCATCGGCGTTGCCGGAGTTGGAACGGCTGATCACGACGAAATCGTGGTGGGATTCCGTCGATGAGCTGGCCGGACATCCGGTCGGGTCGATCGTGCGCCGTCATCCGGAGCAGCGGTCGGTGATGGACGCCTGGCTGGTCAGCGACAATATGTGGCTGACCCGAACGGCGATCATCCACCAGATTCACGCGCGCGACGACACGGACGAAGCCTGGTTGTTCAACGCATGCGCGACGCGGGCCACCGACACCGAGTTCTTCGTTCGCAAGGCCATCGGCTGGGCGCTGCGCTCCCACGCCCACCGCGGTCCCGCGCAGGCCGACGCTGTGCGAGCCTTCATCGCCGCCCACGACTCTCGCCTCAGCGGACTCTCCAAACGCGAAGCCCTCAAACGCGTCAAGCACTGATCCCCGGGCGGGTACTGCTCCCCAGTATCGCCATTCGTCGTCACCGTGACGTGAAGACCCAATACTGGGGAGCGCTCCAACCCGCGCACCGATCACGCGACGGTGCCGGCGTCACGCATTGCGGCGATCTCGGCGGCAGTCACCCCGAGTTCGGTGAGGACGTCGTCGGTGTGTTCGCCGAGGCGGGGGCAGAGGCCGCCGATCGTGGCGGGGGTGACCGAGAACTGGGCGGGGTGGCGGGGGCGGCGGATCATCCCCGCGGCGGGATGCTCGACAACGTGGAAGAGGCCGATGGCGAGAGCGTGTTCGTCATCGACCAATTGGGCGGGTGAGAGTACCTGTCCACACGGCACCTTGTGGGCATCGAGCCGCGCCATTGCCTCGGCGGTCGTCAAGGTGGCAGCGACCGCGTAGCAGCGTTGCATCACGGCGCGGCTGACCGTCGGGTTCGAGCGGCGGGCGATCATGTGGAGGATCGAGTCGACATCGGGACCGTCAACTCCGAAGGCGCAGCACATTCCGGCGAAGTCGGCGTCGCTGGTCGGGGTGCAGATCCCCCAGCCATCGAGAAAGCGCAACGGAGCGAAGTTGCCGGAGAACGACGATGGCATCGATCCGTCGGCCGCGGTCATCACCTCGTTGCCCGCCGCGTCGGCCCACAGGAACGACACCACCGAGTCGAGCATCGCCAACTCGATGTGTTGACCTCCCGCGGTGCTTGCGTCGCTGGCCCCGCGCTCGCGGGCGAACAGCGCGGCGGTTACCGCCTGCACTGCGTACATCGCCGTGATCTTGTCGGCGGCAACCTGGTTGATGAACCGCGGCGTACCCGTCTCGGGTTCGGCCTGGCTCGCTCCGAGCCCACCGTAGGCCTGGATCACCGTGTCGTACGCGCCCTTGTCAGCGTAGGGGCCGGTCGGCCCGAAGCCCGAGATCGACAGGTAGATCAGGTCGTCGCGACCCGCGTTGAGCTGCTCATATCCGAGTCCGAGTCGATCGATCACCCCGGGGCGGAAGTTCTGGATCACCACGTCGCAGGTCGCGGCAAGCCGTCGAACCAACTCCTGGCCATCGGGCTGCGACAGGTCAACGACGACCGACCGTTTGCCGCGATTGCTCATGTGGAACAACGCGCTCACCCCGTTGACCGCTACGCCGACCCACCGGGCGATATCACCGATGCCAGGCCGTTCGACCTTGATCACCTCGGCCCCCTGATCGCCGAGCAGCACCGCGGCGTACGGCCCGGTCAAGGCGATCGACAAGTCGAGAATGCGGATGCCACTCATCGGTCCAGACCTCGGTGCGGGCTTGGGTGCCGGCGACTCATTGACGGCGTGACTGGTCATCGCAACTCCTGTCGGCGACGCGGCAGCCCCGGCCACGACACGAATGACCGTACCGCGGCCGCGGCCGTCGACTCAGACCGCAGCGGCCATGAGGTCGCGCAGTCGCCGCTCGGAGTCGTCGTCGGCCGGGAAGAACAACTCGATCGTCAGCTCATCCAGGGTGACATCGAGCGGCGTGCCAAAGGTGGTCAGAGTCGTGAACATCGAAATCTCGCCGAGTGGGGTCGCCAACCGAACTGGCATCAGGAGAGGAGGCTCGTCGGGGGTGCCCGGCGTCGGGGGCTTCAACCGGGCGACGTTGGGATACGACGAGACCTCGACGAGGAGCGCCTCCAGCGTCGGGTCGCCGGTCAGCGCCACCGCCCGACGGAGCTGGGCGAGCAGGTGGACCGCCCAATCGATGAAGTTGGTCGTCCGGCTCGCCAACCCATCGGGGTGCAAACTCACGCGGTAGATGTTCATCGGCGGACCGAGGAGTTCTTCGGGGAGTCCGACGGTCAACAGCAACGCCGGCTCGTTCGCCGAGACCACATTCCACTGTCGATCGACCACCACTCCGGGATACGGGTGGGCGTCGAGCATCCGCTGGACCTGGGTCCGCACATGGTTCATCGAGTGATCATCGAGCGCAGCTTGGGAAAAGCGCGGCGCGTAGCCCGCCGCGAGCAACAGGCCATTGCGTTCGCGCAGCGGCACCTCGAGGTGACCGGCGATCGTCAGCAACAACTCCGGGCTCGGCCGCGACCGGCCGGTCTCGACGAAGCTCAAGTGGCGCGTCGACATGCCCACCTCGGTGGCCAGGTCGAGCTGGCTCATTCGTCGCCGCTGCCGCCAATCGCGCAATAGTTCCCCAACCGTCAGTCGTGCCACAGCTGCACTGTAGGGACGGTGCGGAGGCATGACGATTACCTGTGAGGTCATGATGGCCGCGAAACCATGACCTGACGGGGAATGGCCATGGCGCGTTCGCCAGCGCACTGTGGTGACCATGGACGACACTCCCGACCTCACCACCACCATCGACACCCATCTCGCCGCCTACTGCGAGCCCGACACCAACCGCCGAGCCGATCTCGTCGCGGCCGTCTGGTCACCCGACGGCAGCTTGATCGACCCTCCACTCGACGGCACTGGCCACGACGCCATCGCGGCGTTGACCGACATGGTGTTGCAGCACTATCCCGGCCATACGTTCCGGCGCACCACCGCCGTCGATGCTCATCACGGGTTTGCCCGCTACGGATGGGCGATGGTCGCGGCCGACGGTTCGACCACCCTCACCGGCACCGATGTTGCCTCGTTTGGCGACGACGGCCGACTGACGCGAATCGTGGGATTCTTCGGCGAACTGGCGGCGGCGTGATGTCGAGTTCTCTCGCCGCGCACGTGCCCCCGGATCTCACCGCTACTGAACCGGTCCGCCCGCTGTGGTGGAAATGGATGCTGGTCTGGATCGCCGGACTCGCCCTGTTCACGGTCGCCAGCATCTTGTCGCAGCTGATCACGAGTGCCTTCTTCAACTTCGTGATGTTCGGGGCCGCCGAAACTCCGACGACGTTCGGCCCTGAAGCCGTCGAGTACCAACGGGTGCTCTTCCGGATTTTGGGCGGCGTCACGCTCGGATGGTGCGCCAGCTTGACGTTCATCACGCTCACGCCGTTTCGCGCCGGCGAACGATGGGCCTGGTACGCGCTGGCTGTCCCACTGGCCATCTGGTTCCTGGTCGATTCAACGTCGTGCGTCGTCTCGGGCTTCGGTGGCAACGCCATCCTCAACACCCTGCTCCTCGTCGGAGCCATCCCACCCCTCGTCGCTACCCGCCCGCGTTAACTCCGGCCCAGGACCGCGAGCGTGGCGGCGGCGGCGTGGCCGACGTTGAGGGAGTCGACGTCGGGGTTGATTGGGATCCGTAGGCGGACGTCGGCGGCACCTTGGGCCGCAGCCGAAAGACCCGGGCCCTCGGCGCCGAGCAGTACGACGAGACGCTCGGGTGCGGGCCAGTCGTAGATCGAGATGGCGTCGGGGGCGGGAGTCAAGGCGGCGACCACATATCCTGCGGCTCGCAGTTCCTCGGTCGTCGCCGACGGCCAGCCGCGGGCGTCGGCCCGAGCGATCGGCAGGTGAAGGATCTCACCCATGGAAACCCGCACTGACCGGCGGTAGAGCGGGTCGGCGCAACCGGGGTCGAGGACTAATCCCCCGGCCCCGAAGGCCCGGGCGGTGCGGGCGATGGCGCCGAGGTTCTCGGTGTCATTGAGACCTTCCAACGCGACCAACAAGCGCGGGCCGCCCCCGGCGAGGTCGGCGACCGAGAGCGACGGGCCGCGATCGGCCGATGAGATCACGCCTCGGTGGATGTCGAATCCGGCGACTCCGGCGAGTACGTCGCGCGACGCGATGTAGACCGGCGTGTCGTCCGGCCAGTGATCGGCAAGTTCATCGCGCAGCCGCTCGAACTTCTTGGGGATCAGCACCAGCGAACGAATGCGATACGGCGAGGCGAGCAGCCGATGGAGGACCGTGATCCCTTCGGCGATGAACACGCCGTCGCGCTCCTCGGTCGCCGTACGCAGCACCACGTCGTTGAGCGCGAGGTAGTCCGCCAACCGCGGGTCGGCGGGGTCGTCAATCACGATGGGCTGCACGCCTCCAGTCTCGCCCGTTGACGACCGACCCGGCATGCGCGAGAATCGAACACATGTACGACGCATCCGTCATCGATCGGCCTCTCAGGGCAACCGTCTGGCAGGGCGGTTTGTTCGCCGGGGGTGAGCCGTCAATCGACTCAGCGCTGGATGGCCTGCGACGGGTGAATCTTGATGACGAGTGCTGGTACGACTACCTGCCGGGCTGGCTGAGTGGTGCCGACACGGTGTTCGATGAACTGGTTGACCGGTTGGTCTGGCGGCAACGGCGAGTGCCGATGTACGAACGCATCGTCGACGAACCGCGGTTGACGTGGTGGTGGACGCCATCGACCCGGCGACCGATTCCGTTGACCATGATGGACGAGATGTTCATCGCCCTCAATGGTCACTACCGACTGACCTTCGACTCGATCGGCTGCAACTACTACCGCGACGGGCGCGACTCGGTGGCCTGGCACGGCGACCGGCACCGTCACTGGGTCACCGATCCGGTGATCGCGATCGTTTCAGCCGGAGAACCCCGGCCGTTTCTGTTGCGACCGCGGGGTGGGGGACGGGCTCAGCGCCTAGAACTCGGCCACGGCGATCTGTTCGTGATGGGCGGGGCGAGCCAAGACCGGTGGGAGCACGCGGTCCCCAAGGTTGCTCACGCCGGGCCGCGCATCTCGATCACCTATCGCCACGGTGCGTCAGCGCCGGTCGGTCGAGGGAGCGCTCGCGAACCGATCGACGATGGGGTTTGGGGGCGCAGCCCCAGGCATAACGGGCATGGGTGATTTCTCGGCACCGGGCGAGTGCGAGGATGGCGGACGTGTCGGACCCTGATGATGCGTTGAACGCCATTCGTGTGGTCGTGATGGGTGTTGCGGGGTCGGGAAAGACGACCATCGGCATGTTGCTTGCCGAGCGCTTGAGCGCGGCGTTCCTCGACGCCGACGACGCCCATCCGCCGGCGAACATCGCCAAGATGACCGATGGCATCCCCCTCACCGACGACGACCGCCAACCATGGCTCGAACGACTTCGGCTGGAACTGGCGTCGTCCAAAGCAATAGTGATCACCTGCTCAGCCCTCAAACGCTCGTACCGCGACGTCTTGCGCGCCGTCGACAACGTGGCCTTCATCCATCTGGAGCTGAGTCGCGAGACTGCTACGCGGCGGTTGGCGGCACGGCCTGGGCACTTCATGGGGCCAGGCATGGTCGACAGCCAGTTCGCCGCGCTCGAACCGCCGACGGTCGATGAGGTCGATGTCACGGTGGTCGATGCCGAGCTGCCGATCAACGACGTGGTCGCGTCCGCAGCGGCCGCGCTGACGGGCTGACCGCATCCCAGCGATCGACGCAGCGCGAGACTTGCGGCCATGCCAGCGACCGCTTCCTCGCCCCGGGACGACTCCCGCTATCACTTCGCTCCCGGTGGGTTCGGCCCGACGATTGTCGGAGGCGACGGCAGCTATCTGATCGCGTCCGACGGTCGGCGGATTCTCGACGCGGCCGGTGGGGC
>JANNNL010000333.1:0-2665 GCA_031398525.1 Actinomycetes bacterium
AACCTGCATCCCCTGTTGGTCTTCGACAAGCGCGAGCCCGGCGTGATGGACCGAGTCCACGCGGCGGGGGAGGAGATTGTGCGGGTCAGCGTTGCGGCAGGGGGTTCGTTGTCAGGAGAACATGGAATTGGCCTGGAGAAACGCGACTTCATGCCAATGATGTTCGGCCCCGCCGACCTCGCCGCCCAGGGCGGCCTGAGAAGAGCTTTCGACCCCGCGGGTATTGCCAATCCCGGCAAAGTGTTGCCGAGCCCCGCGACGTGCGCCGACATCCACAACGTCCCGGAGGGCGCATGGATCTGACCGCGTGGGCGACCGAGATTGGTGCCACCGACCCCGTGGCTATTGCCGGTTTGGGGACACGCAGGAGGGTGATCACGGGAGTGCGGACCGTACGGGCACCTGCGGGCATTGAATGGTTCGAGCCGGCCGAGATGACCGTCTGTTGTGGTGCCGGAACTCCGGTTGCCGAACTCGCCGCCGTCTTGGCCGATCACGACCAGACCGTGGCCATTCCGCCGACGGGCACGATCGGTGGAGCATTGGCGGTGGGGCATAGCGGTCTACGGCGACTTGGGCGGGGCGCGTTGCGGGATTCGTTGTTGCAGGCCAACTACATCTCGGCCGCCGGTGAGGTGATCAAGGCCGGTGGGCCAACAGTGAAGAACGTCTCGGGATTCGACCTGTGTCGGCTGCTGGTTGGTTCGTTGGGCACCTTGGGGTTCCTCGGCGAAGTGATCCTGCGGACCCGTCCGCGGCCCGAGACCAGCCGCTGGTTCGCCGGCTCGGTTGACCCATTCGAGGTGCTGACCGACGTGTATCGGGCCGCGTCGATCTTGTGGGACGGCACCACGACGTGGGTTTGTCTGGAAGGCGATGACCACGACGTGGCCCAGCAAGCAGCCCGTCTTGATCTACCAGAGGCCCCAGGCCCTCCGACACTGCCGCCGCACAGATGGTCGATCTCGCCGTCGGCGGTGAGCGGTTTGACCGGTAAGTTCGTTGCCGAGGTCGGTGTGGGGGTGGTGCATCGAGTAATCCCGCAGACCGAGCGCGTCATCGATCCGACGGTGCGTTCGCTCCATCAGCGAATCAAGTGCGAGTTCGACCCGGCCGGCCGCCTCAATCCCGGGCTTGACCCGCTGGCCCCTCATCTCTTGTCCCCTGAAACGGCGTGACCATGACCATTCATACCCGGGGGCTGCGCCCCCGCACCCCATCGTTGTCAGACTCGCTGGCGCTCGCGCTGCCAACCGGTCACGAGCAGAGCTCATGACCGAACTTCGGATCACCCCCACCTGGGACGAACTGCTCGACGCCGACGGAGCGCCGCGTCCGGCCGCGGTCGCGTTGATGGAGCATCTCGACCTGCTCGGTCCTGGTGAACTTCAGGAGCGTCAGAACCTTGCCGACCTCGACATCCTCGCTCAGGGCATCACCTTCACCGTCTATTCCGACGGCCGCGGCATCGACCGCGCCTGGCCGATGGACATCGTCCCCCGGGTCATCGAAGCGGCCGAGTGGCGGCGAATCGAAGCAGGTCTCGTCCAGCGGCTCAGAGCCCTCAACCACCTGATCGACGACCTGTATCACGACCAGAACATCGTTGGCGACGGCGTGCTGCCCGCCGAACTCCTCACCGGTTCGGTCAACTTCCGCACCGAATGCGTGGGTGTCTCGCCGAAGTTTGGGGTGTGGGCGCATATCTGCGGCAGCGACCTCGTGCGCGACAGCGACGGCACCACCTACGTCCTGGAAGACAACCTGCGAGTGCCGTCAGGGGTCAGCTATCTGCTGCAAAATCGAAACGTGTCGAAGCGGGCGTTCGCCGACCTCTTCCACCGCCAAAGCATCCTGCCGGTCGACGACTACCCCGACCGCCTGCGACGGCTGCTCATGTCACTGGCACCCGAATCGACCGAGCTGGGTTGTCAACCGAACGTGGTCGTGCTCACGCCCGGCGTCTTCAACTCGGCGTACTTTGAGCACAGCTATCTCGCCCGCCGAATGGGGGTCACGCTGGTCGAGGGAGCCGATCTGTATGTCGACGCTGAATCGCTGGTCTGGATGCGGACGATCGACGGCCCCCAGCGCGTGCATGTGATCTATCGACGCGTCGACGACCTGTTCCTCGATCCCGAATCGTTCCGGGGAGATTCAACGCTCGGGGTGCGGGGGCTGATCCGCGCCTGGCGGGCCGGCACCGTGGCGATCGCCAACGCCCCCGGTGCCGGTGTTGCCGACGACAAGGTGATCTATGCCTGGGTGCCCGACGCCATCCGCTACTACCTGGGCGAGGAACCGTTGCTCCCCAATGTGCCAACGTATCGGTGCCTGTATCCCGATGAACTTGCCTATGTGGTTGATCACGCCGCGGAGTTGGTGCTCAAGCCCGCGAATGAGAGCGGAGGCAACGGGCTGACGATCGGCAATCGAGCGACCACCGTGGAACTCGACCGGGCCATCGAGGCGGTCAAGCGGGACCCGCGCAACTGGGTGGCCCAGCCGATTCTCGACCTGTCGACCGCACCGACGCTCTGCGACGGCCGGCTCGAACCCCGCCATCTCGATCTGCGGCCCTTCGTTCTGTCGGGGGCCGACACGTATGTGACCACGGGCGGCTTGACCCGCGTGGCATTGGTCGAGGGTTCGCTGGTGGTCAATT
>JANNNL010000362.1:0-5309 GCA_031398525.1 Actinomycetes bacterium
CCACGACGCGGGCGACGTCGTCGGGTCGTCCGATACGCCCGAGTGGATTGGCCGCGGCGCGAGCGTCGATGTCAATTCCGGCCGCCTTGAGCGGGGCCATCTGCTGCTGCACACCGGGAGTGTCGATCACCGAGGGGGCGATGCCCAGGACGCGAATGCCGAGCGGGCCGAACTCATGGGCGAGGGCTTTGGTGATGCCCACCACGGCATGCTTCGAGGCGATGTATGCGCTGATCCCGGGCGTCGCCTTGAACCCGGCGGTCGAGGCGATGTTGATGATCGCACCTCCGTTGGTCATCCGTCGCGCCGCCTCGCGGGCTCCGGCAAACGTCCCGCGGCTGTTGACGGCAAACATCCGGTCGAGGAACTCGTCGGTCATGTTGATCGCCGGGCCGGTGGTCGGGAAGATGCCGGCGTTGTTCACCCAGATGTCGAGCCCGCCGAACTCGCTGACCGCCCGGTCGGCCGCGGCCGCGAGCGTGGCGGTGTCACTGACGTCCATCGCCACGGCGATCACCCGTCGCCCGGTCGTCGCCGCCACTTCGTCGGCTACCGCTTGCGCGGTCGCAACATCAAGGTCCCCGGCGATGACATCGGCCCCCGCCTCGGCCAACCGCCGGGTGATCTGCGCCCCGAGACCCCGCCCGGCTCCCGTGACCACGGCCCGTCTCCCGGCCAACGAGAACAACTCAGCAAGCGGACGATCAGTGAAATCGGGGATCGGCATGCCGGCGAACTTACCCGGATACCCTCGCCGAGGCGATAGCGCCTGTGCCCCGTCGGCACCGCACGATGCTGGGCAGCGTCCTCAGGGGGGACTGCCGATCGGAACGCGCTCAACTCGGTCGCCTTGCCCCTCATGTTGGGGGAAGAATCGGCAAATGAACGAAGTGCGAGTTCGCCATGCTCGACCTGTTGACAAAGCACGACTGTTGGAGCTTGGCTGAGACTGAGCGCGGATGGTGAAGCCGCCGACCGACGCTACGTCCTGTCGTCGAACGCCGCCGACGTGGCTAACGGTTTCATCGACGGATGGGTGACCGGAGCGCAGCCGACATGGGTGATCGAGCAGTCTGGCGATGTGGTGGCGTTCATCGTGACGAAGCAGGCGGCCGCGCACCCCGTCATCGACGTTCCTGCCTCGTTGGTGATCACCGACGCCTACGTGCTCGATGAGTACCGGCGACTGGGGTTTGGTCGTCGGTTGTACGAGACGGTCCGCGACTTCGCCGTGTCCGGGGGGTTCAGGGCGATTGAGGTTGGCACTCTGGCGAATGACCATCGCGCGGTGAGCTTCTGGCGCAGCGTCGGTTTTGGCGACTGGCGCGTATTGCTCGCCCAAGAGCTTCAGTGAGACCGGCGGCACGGTTGTTGCCGACGGGGTCGCGCCGGCCACCACGATGCTCGACGGTGTTTGCCAAACGCGGCGCGGGCGCGGGAGACTTTCTCGATGGCTGCGGAGTACGTCCAGAGCGACCAGTTTCAGGATGCCCGCATCCACTTGAGCGACCTTGGCGGCCTCGAGATCCGAGATTGCGAGGTCAGCGGTTTGAAGATCGTCGACTGCTACGGGAACGGGGTCTATGTCGGTGGCGAGTTCGAGCGCGTCGTGGTCAACGATGTCGACGTGACCGCTTACGTCGAAGGGGAGCTCGACGGCCGTCATCCGACGCGGGTGCTGGCGCGTGACGCTGAAAGCCCCGACGATTACCGCACTGCTTGGTCTGCCATCGAGACGCTGTGGCAGGCGACGGTCGACCGCGCCAGGCTGCTCCCCGAAGCCAGGTTGCACGAGCGGGTTGATGGTGAGTGGTCGCTGGCTGAGACGCACCGGCACCTGTTGTTTGCCAGTGACGCTTGGCTCGGCAATGCCGTGATCGAGGAGGACGCGCCATACCACCCGTTGGGCTTCCCCGCCGGTGGGATGCCGCGTGACGTAGCCGCACAGCTGGGGTTGACCCTCGATGCCACCCCGACGCTCGACGAAGTACTCGCGCCTCGGCTCGCCCGCATGGCCGTGATGCAGCGCGTCATCCACGGGCTCACCGAGGCCGAACTCGATCGCGTGTGCGGTCGTAAACCGGCGGACTCGTATCCCGATCAGCAGTACGTCGTGCGCCGCTGCCTCAAGGTCGTCCTGCAAGAAGAGGCTGAGCATCAGCGGTATGCCGTGCGCGACCTTTCCGTGCTCGAAGCAGGTGCCTGACCAAGGCGCGCCACGCTGGTGCCATCCAATCCGGCGGTCAGAGACGCATCGACAAGCCCTGCGCGGCAAGGGCCTCCCTGAGGATCCGTAGTGCCCGAGGACCGAAGCCATGGAGGGCGAGCAGCTCGGTCTGGCTGTGCTCGGCAACCTGGTCGAGTCGGGCCACGCCGATCGAGGCCAGTGCCCGCGTTGCTGGTGTGCCGAGCTTGGGGAGGTCGGTGTTGTTCATCGGGTCGATTCACCTGGCGCAGTTCACGCAGGTCGGCGTGGCTTGCAGTGCATCCAGGCGTTCGGCGGCGATCTTGCGACCGCAGGTCGTTCAGTCGGGCCCGGGGATCGCCTGAGCCGAGGTGCGAGTGCTACCCAGCCTCGCCAGAACGTCTGACCGAAAGCCCACTGCGGCCAGTTCATGCCCGGGCAAGTCACCAGGCCGATGGCGACGCTCGGAGTGATGGCGAGGCGTCTCATGACGTCGCTTCGATGGTTGTGGTGACGATCCAGGCGTGTTTACCGACCTGGCGTTGCCGGGTGAATCCGTGGTCTTCGAATAGTTCGACGGTCGCGCTGTACAGGAACCGGCCGTGGGCTTCGCGCCCGCCCGTCACCTCGGGAATGGCTTCGACGAGACCGCCACCGGCGCGGGCGATCTGTTCGAGAGCGCCGCCGAGCGCCGCTCTGGCGATGCCTTGTCCGCGATGTTTTGGGTCGACGTAGAAGCACGTGATCAGCCAATCAGGCACACTCGGCGGTTCGGCGAGGTAGACGCGTTTGTGTTTGATGTTGGGGAGTTCCTCGGGACTTCCCCATTGGCACCAACCCTGTGCGACGCCGTCCTGGTCGAGCACGACGGCCGAGTGGGTTTCGCTACGCTGGACTCGTGCGTGTTTGACGGCTTGGCGATCGATGCCGCGCTCTTGACCCTCGGCATGGAACCCTATGCACCAGCAACCACCGAAGATCCCGTTGTTGCGTTCGACGAGTTCAGCAAACGCGCCCCACGTCGACACGTCGAGTTCCTGGACTTCGAAGCTCACCGGCTCAGTCCTTCGTCGCGATGTCGTGGATGAGGCGCGCGAACTCGGCGGGTCGGGTGATCATCGGCCAGTGCCCCGAGTCGATGTCGATGAACTCGACCCGCTCGGCGCACGCCAGTTCGGGGATATCTCCGGCGTCGAGCCACGCTTTCGCCTGTTCCGGACTGAACTCCGGGCACACCAAGCTGACCGGCACGCCGAACCGGCGCTCGTCGCGCAGCACAACAGTCGCGGACGAGACGCCGGCCAGGACAGGCACGGCGATGGATTCGACGCGGGCACGGGCGGCAGCGTCGAGATCGGCGCTGTCGGGCCCATCGAACGGCTCCCAACCGGGGAACGCCATGACACCGTCGACGACGGGGAAGAAGTCGGCATACGACGACCCGGTCGCCGAGGGAAAGCCACCCACCATCACGACCTCGGCAATGGTGTCGGGTCGACGGTCAGCAACCATCCACGCCAGCGTGCTCGCCGCCGAGTGCCCGACCACCACTGGGCGGTCGGCGGCATCGACGGCGGCAAGCGCCGCGGTGAGCTGGTCGTCCAAAGTGGCGGTTGCGGAGCCGTCGTCGACGCCGGGGAGCGCGAGTGGGACGGGTCGATGACCGAGCGTTTCAAGTTCGGCGACGACGTCGCCCCAGATCGATGCTGGCAGCCAGAGCCCGGCGATAAGGATGATGTCCATGCGACGGGACAATAGAACCGTTTCCGGACACTCAACGTCCGAATAGGCGTCGGGGGTGGATCTTCGGGCCGCGACACGAGGACGCTAGGGCGGTCAGAGTTCGGTGAGGGTCTCGCCGGTTTGCGGTCGGCGAGGGTGTCGAGGGTGGTACCGGGTGGGAGGCGGTTTGCGGTGTACCAGTCGGTGCCGCTGTCGCCTTGGAGGGTGTCTTTGTGGTGGCACCGGGCGCTGCGCGAGTTGTGGGCCGGCACGTTCGCCTCGCCCGAACTCGTTTCGCTCAACGTCGCCGACAGCCGCCGCAACGGCCAGTTGATCGCCGAGCGCGTCGGCCCGTGGACCGGTCTCGACCCCAACGCGTTGCGCTCGCGGGCGTTCCTACTCACCCACCTCTCCGGATCGGGCATCGCCCTCGTGCTCCACGCTGAACCCGCCGAGGCGGCCGGGCTCCTGTGCGAGACCGAGCGGTTGATCGACACTCTGTTCGCCGACCGCTGACGACCGCTGAGGTCCGCACCGCGACGGGTATGGCAATCTGACTGACCTGACCGGAGAAGCTGGCCTGACCGGGGAAGAAGGAACAGACATGAGTAACGACCACTCGGCGATCAAGCGCCTGCTGTATGCCTATGCCGATGCGGTGCTGACCCATGACGCCGAAGCATGGGGCGCAACCTGGACCGACGATGCCGTGTGGGAGCTCGGTCCCGGTCGCGAGGTTCACGGCAAGGCGGCGATCGTCGGGCTGTGGATCGACGCGATCTCCAAGTACGAGCACGTCGTGCAGCTCTACCAAAGCAGCGAGGCGACCATCGACGGCGACACCGCGTTTGGTCGGGCGTACCTGGTGGAACTCAACGCCCCGGTCGACGGTTCACCGCGGACGATGGCGGGCTATTACTCCGACGAGTACGCCCGCACAGCCGACGGCTGGAAGTTCACCAGTCGCCGACTGCGCGTACTCTACGGCGGCCCGGCCGACCTCAGCGGTCGATTCTTCACCCGCGGCTGAACGGCCAGTATCGCTTGCCCCGACCGCATTCAAGGCGCGTTCAGGTCGCAGTCAGGGGCCTGCGAGCATGCTGCGAGCGAGCACGTGAAGGGGTGAGGCGGTGAAGGTGCTGTTGATCGAGGACGATGAACGGCTGGCGGCCACGGTCAAGCGCGGGCTTGAGGCTGAGGGATTCGCCGTCGAGACCGCCTTCGATGGTGACGAGGGCTACTGGCGCGCGTCGGAGGGGGCCCACGACCTGATCGTGCTCGACATCATGCTGCCCAAACTCAACGGCTTCCTCGTATGCCGCGATCTGCGGGCGATCGGGTGTTGGACCCCGATCCTGATGCTGACGGCCAAGGATGGCGACCTCGACGAGGCCGAAGCGCT
>JANNNL010000421.1:0-6895 GCA_031398525.1 Actinomycetes bacterium
GCGGTCGAACTGCTCTACACGTCGCTCCTCGCTCAGGCTACCGCAGCGATGATCCGTCACGGCAGCGTGCAGGACCGCTCCGGCCAGTCCCGCACCCGGTCGTTTCGCCGTTCGTTCCTCCAGGGGTTTGCTCATCGCATCGGCGACCGTCTGAACGAGGTCACCGCCGCCGAGGAGCAAGCCGCCATCGAGTCGTCGGCCTCACTGTTGCCGGTGCTCGCCGGGCGGCAGGCGCAGGTCGACCTGGCGTTCCGTGAGGCGTTCCCGAACGTCGTCATGCGGCGCACCTCGGTGAGCAATGCGGCTGGTTGGCACGCCGGCAAGGTCGCCGCCGACCTCGCTCAGCTCGGCCCATCCGGAGCCCAGTTGGCTGGCAAGCGATAAGCCATCGTCTATCTGGGTGCCTCGCTGCGGTACGAGAACGAGGCGTTGATCATCTCCTGCAAATGTGCAAGACCGGTCGTCGGGGCAAAGCGCGCCGGATTACCGGGCGAGATACAGGACGGCAACGCAGCGACCGGGGCGTCGTAGTTCGGGTCGAAGAAGAACGGGATGGAGTACCGGTCGCGACCCGAGGTGTTGATCACCCGGTGCATGGTCGAGGCGAACCGACCGTTGGTCCACCGGGCCATCATGTCGCCCACGTTGACGACGAACGCGTCGACCAACGGCGGCACATCGATCCATTGTCCCGCGGGGTGGCGGACCTGCAGGCCTCCGTTGGCGTCTTGCGCCAAGATCGTCAGCGCCCCGAAATCGGTGTGGGCCCCCGCTCCGAGCTGGGCGTCGGTGATCGGGCCAGACGGCGCGGGGTAGTGCAGCGGGCCAGCGGTCGCCATCGGCCGGGTGAGGAACTCGTCGAAGTACTCCTCGGGCATCTCAAGGGCTAGGGCGAAGGCGCGCATCAACGTCCGGGCCAGGTTCGCCATCAGGGCGTAGTACTCACGAAAGGTCGGCACGAACTCGGGGGGGTTGGCCGGCCACTGGTTCGGCCCGTGCAACGGCACCCCCGCCGCCACCAAACTGTGGTTGGAAGGTAGATCTTGGCCGATCTTGATGCCCTCTTTGAAGTCGCCGGCGTACTGTTGCTTGGCCGGATCGAGATTCTCCCCACCGACCGAAAACCAACCGCGGTGACACGTCGACTGCTCGATGGCGATCTGGGACTTCTCCTCCAGGGGGAGGGCGAAGAACGCGATGGCCTGGTCGAATGCCCCTTGGACGATCTGCGGTGGGATGTCGTGGTGAGTGATCGCGAAGAACCCGATGTCACGGCACGCCGCGCCGATCTGACGGGCAACGGCGAGGCGATCGTCGAACGAACCGTGGAGCAATCCGGTCAGGTCGATCACGGGGATCTCGGCGACGGCGAGCCGTGACCCCTGCAGCGATGGATCGAGTTCTGCACTGGTCATGGAAAAGATGTTAGACATCCAGACCTGTTGGGAGTTGTTGAGGCTGGAGGCCCGTGGACTTCATCTTCATGTTGACAAGAAGTGACGAGACGATTGTCGACTGCCTCGAGACCTGGTCGGCGATCGAACACGTTGGGGTGACCCATGCCGGATTCAAAGACGTCGGTGTCGAGATCGCCGTACTCCACGAGCTGAACCGGCGGATGCAGGCCGCCGGGGTGACGACCTACCTCGAAGTCGTCTCAACCACGACCGAGGCATGTCTCCAGTCGGCGAGGGTGGGTCGCGAGATCGGCGTCAACCGGCTGATGGGTGGTACCCAAGCCAACGAGATCTTGCCCATCCTGCACGGAACCGGCATCGAATACCTGCCATTCCCCGGGGTGCCGATTGGTCATCCGACGGCCCTCGGTGGGTCGCCCGAGACCATCGAGCAGCATTGCAAGGAGTTTGAGTCGGCCGGATGCGGTGGGGTCGACCTCCTCGCTTACCGAGCGATCGACGCCGACCCGCTGGAGTTGGTCGCCGCCGCCCGCCGGGGTACGACGGGAACCTTGGTGATCGCCGGGAGTATCTCGACGGTTGAACAGATCGCCGATTTGGCGGCCGCGGGGGCCGATGCCTTCACGATCGGATCGGCGGTGCTCGACGGCTCGTTCTCTCCTCGCAAGGGGTACTTGGCGAGTCAGCTACGCGACGTGTTGGACGCCTGTCGATGACGGCGCGGGGGCATCGTGAATTGATGCTCGGCATCGACCTTGGCGCCGGCAGCCTGAAGGCCACTCTGGTGCGACCCGACGGCTCGGTGGCCGGCGAGGCAAGCGCCACGATCAGTACCTCGAATCCCCGATTTGGTTGGGCCGAGCAGGACCCCCGCGAATGGTGGTTGGCGTTCTGCGCCGCGGTCCCGGCCGCCTTGGCCGCAGCCGACGTCACGGGAGACGCGGTCGCCGCGCTCGGGTTCTCCGGCGGTGCCCACATCGGGGTGCTCTGTGGGGCCGATGGGCGGGTGTTACGACCGGCGATCCTGTGGAGCGACTCACGGGCCGCCGCGGAGGCGGCCGACCTCCGCGGCCGCGCCGATGCCCGTATTCTCGAACTGACCCTCAACCGAGCGAACCCAACGTGGTTGCTGCCCCAGTTGATGTGGATCAACCGCCACGACCCGGCGGCGGCTCAGGCCACCCGCCGGGTGTACATCTCCAAGGACTGGCTCCGGGCCCAGGTCACCGGCACCTGGGAGACCGACTACTCCGATGTGATCGGCGCGCTGATGGCCGACTCGACGACCAAGCAGTGGTCGACAGAGCTGTGTGAATTGGGCGGTTGGGACCCGGCAACCCTGCCCCCGGTCGTTCGTCCGACCGACATCGTCGGCACGGTCACTCCGGCAGCCGCGGCGGCGAGCGGGCTGCGCCCGGGAACCCCGGTCGCGTGCGGTTCGAACGATACGACGGTCGAACTGTTCGGTGCCGGTGCCACCAAGCCGGGGGAGGGCGCGGTGAAACTCGCCACCGCCGGGGTGACCTACCAGGTCGCCGACGGCCCGCTGGTCCGGCCGCCGGTATCGTGCTACCCGCACATCGTCGACGGGCTCTACTACACCGCCACGGGGATCAACTCGTGTGCCTCCGCACACCGGTGGCTCCGTGACCAGTTCTTTGCCAACGAGGGGTTCGCCGGGATGGACGATCTCGCCGCCGCGGTGAAGCCGGGCTCCGATGGCCTGATCTTCCACCCGTACCTGCAGGGCGAACGCGCCCCGCATTGGGACCCACAGCTGCGCGCCGACTTCGTCGGGCTGACGATGCAGCACACCCGTGGCCATTTCGCCCGGGCCCTCTACGAGGGCATCGCGTACGCGATCTGCGATGCCATGACCGTGGCCGAGGGGTTGGGGATGCGCTACGAGACGATCCGTCTGATCGGTGGCGGGGCCCGCAGCGCGACGTGGCGCCAGATCATGGCCGACGTGCTCGGGCGGCCGATTTTGCTACCCGGCAACGGTGATGCCTCGTTCGGAGCGGCGGTCGTCGCCGGCATCGGTGCGGGCATCTTCGCCGACGTCGACGATGCGATAGCGAGATGCTGCCGGATCACGGCGAGCCATGAACCGAATCCGCAGGTTCATGTTCGCTACCAGGAGTTCTTCAATGTGTATCGCGACGTGCAGGCCGCGATGGTCGAACCGAACCATCGGCTGCACGCCTTGACCGAGGGGGTCTGACCATGACCAGTGCGCAATCCAATATGAGCGAGATTCTCGATGGATGGAAGGCGGCCGGCATCCGTTGGGTGCGTTTCGAGGCCCCCGACCTGCACGGGGCCTCGCGCTCCAAGCTGGTCCCCGTCGAGCAGGCCTACGGCTACGCCGCCGAGGGTCTCAACGTCTACGGCGGGGCCCTGATCATGGACACGCGCAGCGACGTGGTCGGGGGCAGCGAATATCACGACGCGATCAACTATGCCGACCAGCAGTTCTGGCCCGACCCGTCGACCGCGGCGATCCTGCCCTGGACCGACCGAACCGCCCGGGTGATCTGTGCCAGCAAGTGGTACGACGGTCGGCCGCAAGAGGCGGCGTCGCGCAACGTGCTTCAGCGGGTACTCGACCGGCTTTCGACGGCGGGGTTCGACGCATTCATGGGGCAGGAGAACGAGTTCTACCTGCTCGATCCGGTGACCAAAGAACCTGCCCTGTTCGGGGGGAATCACATCTTCAACACGGTCCGCAACGAGTACCACCCGGTGATTCGAGCGTTGATCGAACACATGCCTGCAGTCGGGATCGAGATCATCACCGCCAACACCGAGTACGGGCCGAGCCAGTTCGAGATCAACTATGGCCCCAAAACCGGCGTGGCCGCCGCCGATGCGACCTTCACGTTCAAGAACGCGGTCAAGGAGATCGCCCTGCAACACGGGATGCTGGCCACGTTCATGTCGAAGCCGTCGTCGTCGCTGTCGGGCAACGGCGCCCACACCCACGTCTCGCTGATCGACCCGGCCACAGGCCGCAACGTTTTCGCCGACGCCAAGTCTGCTACCGGTATCTCGAAAACCGCCGAGCAGTTCATCGCCGGCTGCCTGGCCTACGCCGCGCCCGCCTACGCGATCTGCGCGCCGACGGTCAACTGTCTCAAACGCCGTCGTCCGCACACGTTCAGCCCGTCGAACATCTCGTGGGGAATGGAGGATCGCTCGGCGCTGGTGCGGGTGAAGCTCGGGTCGATCAACAGCCGCCACATCGAATACCGCTCGCCATCGGGACTGTCGAACCCGCACCTGGTGATGGCCGTCGTCCTCGCGTCGGGCCTGCTGGGCATTGAGCAGAAGATGAAGTGCCCCAAGCCATCGGCCTCCGGTATCCCGGCCGAGGATGACCCGCGTTTCGCCCCGTTGCCGTGGAGCCTCCACGAGTCCCTCGACGCGCTGGAACGATCGAGCGAGCTGCGCGAGGTGCTCGGCGAGGAGTTCGTCCGCATCTACCTGACCGTCAAACGCCACGAACTGCGCCGTTTCGACGACCACGTCACCGACTGGGAAGTCAACGAGTACACCGAGCTCTACTGAGCCCTGGTCGCGTAGGCTGGTGCCCGTGGTTGCGCTGGAAGAAGAGTACGGCTACCCGTACCACATGACTCTCGCCGAGTACTGGTGTGGCGCGAGCAACAGGAGCTTCGCTCCGATTTCGACGACCAGTTCGTGATCTCGCATGAGCGCATCGGCGACGTGTGGGTGCACACGCTGCACAAACCGACCGACCGCATTGTCCTCACCTGCCCGAAGATGAGCTTCATCGTGAGCGACTTGTACCACTGATCTCCAGCGACTCGGTGATCTTGAGTTTCGTGCCGATGACGTTCTCGTGAGCCTCCGGGAGACCGATCCTCCGATTGCTCGGTGCGCTCTGCTCGTCGGCTACCGTCACCCAGGTTGGGTCGTTCGGCCTAGCACCGGGGGTTACGGGGCGCTCTGCCCCTCGTCTACAGGGGGTCACACTTTGACCGAGATTCGGGAGAGTATCGACATCTCCCAACGGGATGATGTCGACAAATTGAAAGCCAACGCGGTCGGCCTCGGAGGCGTCCTCTTCGCCTGCCTCGCCGGCGCCGCACCCATCACCGCCATGCTCGGCAACGTGCCCTTCGCCGTGGGGTATGGCAACGGCATCGGAGCGCCGAGCGGCTTTATCTTCGCCACGATCGTGCTGACCATCTTCTCGGTCGGCTACGTGGCGATGTGCCGCAAGATCACCGCCGTCGGCGGGTTCTATGCATTTATCAGCCACGGACTCGGCCGCGTTGCCGGAGTTGCCAGCGGTCTGGTCGGTGCAATCGCCTACATGTCCATCGAAGCGGCGCTGCTCGGTGGCTTGGGATACTTCGCCCGCGGCACGTTCGCCGCTCGGCTCGGCATCGAACTGTCATGGGTGGTGTACGCCATCGCTGCGCTGGTCATCATCGCCGCCCTGAACTACTTCGATGTTGACCTCTCGCTCAAGGTGCTCGGCGTGCTGTTGGCGCTGGAAGTATTGATTTTGGTGCTCTTCGACATTTCGGCGCTCTTCCAGACGAGCCATCAGTGGTCTGCCGTCCTCGGCGATGCCACCGTCGATGTGTCCGCAAGGCTGAACGGCGAATCGATCAACATCGTCAGTGGATTCGGCGACAAGGGCGCGGTCGGAACGTTCGGGCCCGGGCTCGGGATCTTTATGGCGTTCTGGAGCTGGGTTGGATTCGAGGCTGCTCCGAACTACGCCGAGGAGTCGCGCGACCCGGTGCGTAACGTGCCTCGGGCGACGTACATTTCGGTGTTGGCGCTCGGGGTTTTCTACACGTTCACATCGTGGATGGTTGTCACAGCATGGGGCGATACGGCTGGCCAGGCGGGCAACGTGCTCGGACCGGGCGACTTCTTCTACCAGCCGACCACCGAGTTCCTTGGCTCGTTCTTTACCAAGCTCATGTCGTGGTTGATCATCACTGGGTCGCTGGCCTGCGGGGCCGCGTTCCACAACGCCGCGATGCGGTACTGGTACGCGATGGGTCGTGAAGGACTGCTGCCCAAGGCGCTTGGTCGCACCCATCCAGTGCACAAGAGCCCGTACATCGCCAGCATGTTCCAGAGCGCGCTGAGCCTGATCATCGTGCTGATCTACGCGATCGGCGGAGGCTATGGAGGTGCTGACGCCGAGACATACGCCTACAAGGCCGCGTATCTCGGGGCGTACACCCAGTTGGCACTACTTGCGACACTGCTCCTGCTGATTCTGCAAACGGTGGTGTCAATCGCCATTCCGATCTACTTCACCAAGCACCATCCCAACGACGTTCATCCGTGGAAGACCATGGGGGCGCCGATCTTGGCGGCCGTCTTGCAGACGGGGGTAATCATCTTGCTCCTGGCCAACCTCAAGAACGCCGGAGGATCGACGGGCTTCACTCCCTACATCCCATGGGTGGCCCTGTTGATCATCG
>JANNNL010000374.1:0-6262 GCA_031398525.1 Actinomycetes bacterium
CGCCGCGGCCGTCGTTGGTCTCGTCCTCTACGCCATTTGGATGTTCGCCCCCGGAGGCTTCGGTTTCGGCGACGTGCGGCTCGGTGCGATGTTGGCCCTCTTCCTCGGATGGTTGAGCGCCGCGCACGTCTTCGTCGGCCTCGCCCTGGCCTTCGTGCTTGGCGCGGTCGCCGGCGTCGCCTTGATCGTCGGAGGTCGGGCCGGCCGCCGAACGGCGGTTCCGTTCGGCCCGTTCCTGTCGGCCGGAGCGCTGATATCGATCCTGTTCGGCCAGCCGATCATCGGTTGGTGGCTCCCTGTGACATAGCCCTCACGCAGCCAAGACGGTGCCGCGGGGACGTCACTCGGGCCGACTCGTCGGGGCGGACGTGACATGAGTTGTCGCCGCGTTTCGATGATCGCGCCAAGTTGATGGCAAAATGGTTGCTGACCAATGTCTGTCGGGTGTTCGCCCGGCACCGAGCACCACCGGGGAGCGGTCGAAAAGATGGCGATCCAGGCTGAGACGAGAGACTGCACGGCTTTGACCGACGCCGATCTCGACGAGCTGGCCTCCATGGGGGGCTCATTCGATATCGGGGTCTTGTCGAAGGCCAAGGAAGACTGGGTGCTGTGCACCACGGCCCGACTTGACGACAAGCTCCACGGTTTCGCATTCTCGACGCTTGAGCGCATCGGGGGCACGCCCTGCGTGCTGCTCGGGCTCATGAGCGTGAAACGCACGTCGAAACGAGACACCGTGCTGCGCGGGCTGATGGGGGAGGAGTACCACCGGGCCCTGATGGCGTTCCCCGACGAAGATGTCGTCGTCGGGGGCCGGTTCATCCAGGCCGACGGGCTCGAGGCGATCAAGGCACTGTCCGACATCATTCCTCGCCCTGACCACCGCGCCGTCGGCGAGGAGCGGGCGTGGGGCCGTCGCTTGGCCAAGCGTTTCGGCGTGGACGCCAACTACGACGAGAAGACGTTCATCGTCGGCAAGAACGGTCAGAGCGGTTACTTCGATCACGAATCGTCGAAGCCCGAAAAGACCGATCCCGCGGTTGCTGCACTGTTCGATGGCCTTGAAGTCGAGAAGGGCGCGGCGATCATCATCTACGGGTGGACGATGGCCGAAGACCTCCTCAAGTTGGGTGCTCGCTCGTTCGAGTGACGACCGATCAACCCGGTGATCTCGGCGCGGTGATCCGTCGCCGCCGCATGACTCGCCGGTTTACCGATGAGCGCGTCGACCCGACTGTGCTCGCCTCGATCCTCGATACTGCTCGACGGGCGCCGTCGGCTGGATTCAGCCAGGGCGTGCACTTCGTGGTCTGCACCGACTCGTCACGTGACGACTTCTGGCGGATCACCGGTGCGGGGGCATGGTTTGCCGAGGCCTCGCGCGGGGTGCTGGACGCCCCGGTGATCATCGTGCCGGTCGCCGATCCGGGGGCCTATACCTCCCGGTACGCCGAACCGGACAAGGCCGGCCACGGCTTGGAGATCGCCGCCAACTGGCCGGTTCCCTTCTGGCTGACGGACACCGCGATGGCGACGCAAAATCTGCTGCTGTTGGTTGAAGCGGCCGGCCTCGGAGCCTTGTTCTTCGGCATCTTCCGCGGCGAATCGGATTTTCTCACTCATGTCGGCGCGCCGTCGTCCAGCCGAGCGCTCGGTGCCGTGGCGATCGGGCATCGTCGAACAGAGGATGCTCCGTCTGGCTCGCCCCGGCGACGCGCTCGCCAGGCTGTCGATGAGATCGTCCACTGGAGTTACTGGTAGCCGCCAGCGCACAGGCAGATCACACACTCGGCGGTGTCATCTCGGCGCGTTCAGTCCCGGATACGGGAGTCCCCGCGCCGAGGCCAACGACGTCACCAAACCTGCAACCGGATCGGCGGATGGCGGGCGTGTGTACGTGCATGGATGCAACACTTCGGTGAGGCACCGCACACATGCCAGACCCGATCGACCCGACCTTCAACTTGCTGCGCATCCGGTGGAGGCACGTCGGCCGGATCTGGGGAGTGGTGTAGCGCACGGAGCGCTACCGCGCTCCGCATTGGCGTCTGATGGGTGTCGTCGGAGCGGCGAATCGGGGGAGGGCCGCGGCGGAACTGGATGTCGGGGGTAACTGGTAGCGCTCGTCGTTGCCGTATCCGACCGAATAGGGTGCCTATTTATGAGTACGTCGGTTCCCATCGTGGATTACCTGGTCCTTGGGGACCAGCCCCACCTCGTCGCCAATGAATGCACCGCTTGCGGAGCCCGATTCTTCGATCGGCGCAATGCGTGTGCCAATTGCTCGGAGGTCGAGTTCCACAAGGTCGACATCGCCACCGAGGGCGAGGTCACGTCGTTCACGATCGTCACCTTCGCCGCTCCGGGGGTGCCGGTGCCGTTCGTTTCGGCGACGGTCAATGCCAACGGCACCACGGTCCGGGCCAACCTCATCAACGTCGAGGCCTCACCCGAGCACGTGAAGCTCGGCATGCAGGTCAAACTGGCGACATACATCATGGGCACTGACGACAACGGCACCGAGGCAGTCGCCTTCGGATTCGAACCGGCGAACTGAGAAAGGCGCAATCATCATGAGCAGCAACGACGTTTGGATCCTCGGGATCAACATGACGAAGTTCGGCAAGCATCCGGACAAGGACGCCATCGACCTGGCGTCCGAGGCGGCGATGGCCGCCCTCAAGGACGCCGGCGTCTCCCTCAAGGAGATGGGCATCCTTGCGTACGGGAACTTGGTCGGCCAGACCAGCGGCCAGATGCTGCAAAAACAGATCGGCCAGACCGGCATCCCCGTGTTCAACGTGTCCAACGCCTGCGCCACCGGCGCCACCGCGCTGAAGACGGCGATCATGGCGATCAAGTCGGGCGAGTGCGACATGGGACTCGCCGTCGGCGTCGAGAAGCTCGCCGGCGCAGGCCTGCTCGCCGGCGGGTCACGCAAGAGCGACGGCAACGTCTACACCCCGCAGGGCCGCTACGGCGCGATTGCCGCCACCGACGGACGAATCGGCACCGACACCATGCCGGGCACCTTCGCCCAGGTCGGTATGGAATACGGCCACAAGTACGGCGGCGCCACGTTTGAGGATTTCGCCTCGATCAGCGTCAAGAACCACGGCCACTCCACCCTCAACCCGCTCGCCGCGTATACCAAGGCGATGTCGCTCGAAGAGGTGATGGGCGACATGATGATCGCCTACCCGAACACTCGGCCGATGTGCTCGGCCAACTGCGACGGAGCGGCCGCAGCGGTCGTGGTGTCCGATGCCAAGCTCAAGACGTTGTCGCTTGAGCAGCAGCGTCGGGCGATCAAGGTGTCGGCCTCGGTGCTCACCTCTGATCCGTACCAGGAGGCCTGCCAGGTCCTTCCCGATGTGAACACGCTGACCAAGCTGGCGGCGCGCGAGGCCTACGAGAAGGCCGGCATCGGGCCCGACGATCTCGATCTCGTCGAACTGCACGACTGCTTCGCCACGGCCGAGCTGGTCCACTACGACAACCTGATGCTCTGCCCCGAGGGCGGCGCGGTCGACTTCCTCAAGTCGGGCGCTCCCTACCGCACGGGCAAGACCCCGGTCAACGTGTCGGGCGGGTTGCAGTCAAAAGGCCATCCGATTGCTGCCACCGGCATCGCCAACATCTGGGAGATCTGCCACCACCTGCGGGGCGAGGCCGGCCCCCGTCAGATCGAAGGAGCCAAGGTGGGTCTCGCCCACGTCATCGGCCTCGGCTCGGCCTGCGGCATCCACGTGCTGGAGAAGTCCGGACTGTAGCTGGTGTGAGCCACTGGTCGCCGCTCGCCTGACGGCTCGCTTTGACCCGCTGGCTCACGGCTTCGCTGCGCCTGGCGGCGCGGGCGCTCAGCGTCCAGGTCAGGTTGCCGATGCATGTGCATTGAGCAGTGCGTTCAGGCCATCGACGGTGTCGACGGGGGCTTGGCAGGCGTAGTGCTCACAGACATAGGCGCGTCCGTCGGGACGGGCAGTCCACAGCGGCGAGGAGTATGGCTCGCCCCAGGCCAGCACGGCATTCGGCAGATACTTCGTCTGAACGGCGGCGACCAGATCGGGTCGTTCGCCGGTGACGACGATCTCGGTGATTCCGGCGCGGCGCATGTCGATGGCCGCGAACAAGTGCCCGAACGCGGTGGGAGCCCGGCCCACCAAACCGCCCAGAAGCAGCAGAGTCTGCTCGGCCTGGTTGGCGTAGCGGGCCTCGCCGGTGAGCGCGGCCAGCCGCATCAATGCGTTGGCGGCAATGGAGTTGGCCGACGGCGTCGCATTGTCCATCACGTCTTTCTGGCGAGCGATGAGTTGTTCGCCGTCATCGGCGACGGTGAACACCCCCCCGTTGTCGACATCCCAGAACCGGTCGAGCAGACCGTCGGCCACTTCACGAGCAGCGTCAATCCAGCGGGCTTGACCCGATGCCTCGGCGAGCCGGGTGAAGCCATCGATCACCGCCGCGTAGTCGGCGGCGAGCGCGTCGTGGCGGGCTCCACCGTCGGCCTGCCATGAGCGGTGCCACCGACCAGTTGCCGATCGCAACGAGCCGAGCAGGAACTCGCCATTGGCGATCGCCGCAGCCAGCCAGTCGGGACGCTGCATCGCGGCGGCGGACTCGGCAAGGGTCGCCAGCATCAGACCATTCCACTCAGCGAGCACCTTGTCATCAAGCCCAGGCCGCGGGCGCGTGGCACGCGTGGTGTGCAGGAGTCGGCGCGCCTCGGTGACCTCGGGCGGAGGGATCAGATCGCCGCGGTGGTTGAGGCGAGACAAGATGTTGGTGCCCTCGAAGTTACCCTCGTCGGTGACCTCCCACCAGTTGATCGCCACCTCGGCGAGGTCGCCGGGCAGCGCATCGCGGATCTGCTGGGGCGTCCAGACGTAGAACGCGCCCTCGTGGGGGTGTCCGGCCGCATCGAGCGAGTCGGCATCCTCCGCCGAATAGAAACCCCCGTTCGGATGGGTCAGTTCGGTCAACACGTATTCAATCGTCTCGGTGACCACCTGTAGCCAGCGCTCGTTGCCGGTGACCAGCCACGCCCGAGTATAGATCCGGACAAGAAGAGCCTGGTCATACAGCATTTTCTCGAAATGGGGGACCAGCCAACGGTCGTCGGTCGAGTAGCGGGCGAACCCGCCGCCCAGGTGGTCGTAGATCCCGCCCGAGGCCATCGCATCGAGCGTGGTCGTGATGATGTTGGCGGCGACCGGCGACTTCGAGGCCTCATATCCCCGCAGCAACAGGTCGAGGTTCATTGAGCTGGGAAATTTGGGGGCCGAGCCAAAGCCACCCGACTGTTGGTCGAACTGTTTGGTGAGCTCAGCGAACGCACCGGCGAGCTCGGCGACCCCGGGCAGATTGGCCGCTGGCTCGATGCGGCTGGTGCGATCGAGCGAGGCGCGCAGCGCGGTGATGTTCTGGTCGAGTTCGCTCCGTCGATGTCGCCATACGTCGTCGACGCCGCGAAGGAGTTGCATGAACTTCTCGCGCGGAAAGTACGTCCCGCCGTAGAACGGCTCCCCGGTTGGGGTCGTGAACACCGTCATCGGCCAACCACCTCGTCCAGTCATCGCCTGCACCGCATCCATGTAGATGGAATCGACGTCGGGTCGTTCCTCGCGGTCGACCTTGATGTTGACGAACATCTCGTTCATCAGCGCGGCGACCTCGTCGTTCTCGAAACACTCATGAGCCATCACGTGACACCAATGGCAAGCCGAGTAGCCGACCGAGAGCAGAATCGGTCGGTCGGCCTGCTGGGCAGCGGCGAAGGCGTCGGGACCCCAAGCAAACCACTCGACCGGGTTGTCGCGATGCTGGCGAAGGTACGGCGAGGTCTCATCCGCGAGGCGGTTCATGCTTGGACCCTAACGATCGCGAGGTGGTTGCGCTCGTGAGCAAAGTGACCGATCGAGGCTTTCGATAGTGTCCATCGGTCAGCGTGGTGGACGAACACGCAGTGTGGGCGCAACGCACAAAGCTACGGGGCGGTAACAGGGATGTCTATAATCCCTGTGCTCGTCGTTTGGGCTCGCTCGGGGGAGGCGCTGACACGCCGCCACTGGGTTGCCTGGCGAGGGGGAGGACACAATGAACGCCAACGAAAGAGGCAACAACACATGAAGATCAACAAGGTTTCAGCGCTGCTTGCAGCGGTGGCCCTGGTCGGTGTGGCTGCGTGTGGGAGCTCGAGTTCGAGCGAGCCCGCAACTGCAGACACCGCCGCCGCGGGTACCGAAGCAGCTGTAACAAC
>JANNNL010000395.1:0-4440 GCA_031398525.1 Actinomycetes bacterium
GTCACGTACTCCTTGGCGACGAGGTTCATCCCATCGCGGTACGGAGTGACGAGCGCTACGTCGGCGGCGCGATACAACGCGAGCAACTCGGGAAGCTCGAACGACTGGTACAGATAGTGGATGACAGGGGAGCCCACCGCCCCGAATTCGCCGTTGATCTCGCTGACCAAGCGCTCTACATGTTCACGTTCTCGCTGGTAGAAGCCGACATCCTCTCGGCTGGGCACCGCGACTTGGACCATGGTGATGTCCTGAGCGCTCAGCTTCCCCTCGGCCAGGATTGTGCGGAACGCTTCGAGCCGAGCCTCGATGCCCTTGGTGTAGTCGAGGCGATCGACCCCGAGCAGCAACGTCCGCGGGTGATGTAAGCGGAGCCGAAGCTCAGCAACCGCGTCCATCACGGCGGGCTGCGCAGCCTGTTGTTCGAGTTGATCGACCACGATCGACACCGGGTAGCTCCCCACTCGCACGTGACGGCCCTCGTGGCGCAACACCGGCAGGCCACCAGTGGCCAAGTCGAGACGACGGACCAGTAGGCCGAAGTTGCGAGCCGCAACCGGCTCCTGGAACCCGATCACATCGGCGCCGAGTAGACCGCGAAGCACCTCGGTGCGCCACGGCAATTGCAAGAACAACTCGGGCGGAGGGAATGGAATGTGCAGGAAAAACCCGATCCGCACGTCGGGACGACGAGCGCGGACCATCGCCGGCACGAGTTGGAGGTGGTAGTCGTGAATCCAGACGGTGCCACCCGGGGCGACCGAGGCAACGGCGACGTCAGCGAACCGTTGATTGACGGCGACGTAGTCGGGCCACGTTGATTCGTCGAACGTCGGGCGACGAATGGCGTCGTGGTACAGCGGCCACAGGGTTCCATTGGCAAAGCCGTCATAAAACCCACCGACCTCGGCGGCCGACAGTTGCACGGGCACCGCGGCGACCCGGTCCGAAATCCACGGTCGTTCGGGCGCGGCGTCGACTGTGCCGTCCCACCCAATCCACGCCGTAGTCAAGCCCAAGCCATCGATGACCGCTTGCAGGGCGGTTACGAGGCCACCGGGGCTGGGGGCCCAGGTTGTCGCGCCGACGGCGTCAACGAGTTTGCGCAGGGGCAGGCGATTGGCAACGACGACAAGATCGCTCCCAGATATTCGGTTGTCCATGCCGAATCAGTTCCTGCGCTCGACCAGGGCGTCTTCGAACTCATAGGCCAGCGAGCGGATGCATGCACGGGCGTCGTCGAGACGACGAATCTCGTCGTAGAGCGCCCGCTGCGGGCCGTCACCGTCGAATCGTTCGGCCAGCCGGCGATGGCGCAGCACCACCCGCGCCAGGGCCCGATCCATTTCATCGAGCATGGATGGCCAGTCATGGGCCCGCAGGTGCAACCGCCGAGCCCGGTGACTCACCGGACACCGCTGGTGGAAATCGCGAGCGACCAGATCAATCATGTCGGCGATGGGTTCGATGGCTCGGGGCCGCCCCGGGAAACCGGCGGCGATCATTGTCGGCATGGCGTTGCGGACCAACGCGGCCGCTGCGGCCAGGCGGGAGCACTGCCGGGCCAGGTCACCTCCGAGGCGAAACTCGGGGATCACCGGAAGACGCACAACAAGGGCTACAGCGGGGTCCACGACTGATCTATTCCCACAATTCGCCCGGGTTAGCCATCAATCTCGTGAGAACGTCGCCGACGGCAACGAATGGTGACGTGTCCGTCCGCGGAATCGGTGCGCACCTGATCCATGAGCTGGCGCACAATGCCGAGCCCACGGCCCGACGGCTCGAACGGTCCAGCCAGGGTCCACGTCGCTGGGACGGCCATCATCGGCACTCCCACGGCGGCAGTCGTACCGACCACCGCGACCTCCCACCACTGCTCATCGGCGAGATCAACGCTCACGGTCAGCCTCGACCCGTCACCGTGTTCGATCAGATTTGCGGCCAGCTCGCTGACGACCAATTCGTAGTCGCTGATCACGCCCGCCGTCGCGCCACAGGCTCTCAGCGTCGTCGAGACGAAGGTGCGCGCCGCGCGTGCGCTGGCTGGAACGGCCGCGAAGTCTCGCTGCTCCCGGTCACGCGCCTCGATACTCATGGTGTACATAGCTTCCCACCTCACGACGAAGCGCTGGGTGTCGGGCAAACCACCATGCGCTAGTGGTACCCGTCGCGCGAGGTTTCCAAACCCCCACGCAATGCATCGCGCCCTGACGTCGAGCGGGCGGCCCGCCCGCTTCGGGTGAGTTGGCGTGTCTGGGTGGCATGAGTCCCACCGGCGGGACTGTCGCCGCCCAGACCCGCCGCCCAGACCCGTCGCCCCCGACCCGCGTCGGACCCGGGTAAGTTGACGGCGATGGAAGGCGCACACGACCTGGGTGGCATCGGTGGGTTCGGCGCCGTGCGCACTGTCGACAGCGACCTGACCCATCTCGATGACTGGGAACTTCGAGCCCAGGCCCTGACGATAGCGACCTGTCGCGGTTCGCGGCCATGGATCGAGCGACTCGACCCGGCGACCTACCTGACCACGTCGTACTACGCCCGCTGGTTGCTCGCAGCCGAGATGTACCTCGACGTCCACGAGACCATTGAGCCCGGCGCGCTCGGCTCCTGGCGCGCCCGCATCGAGGCCGGCGAGCAGCCTCCACGGGTCGAGAACCCAGACCTGGTGGCCAAGCAACAGCGAGGCATGCTTGTGCCGCGCCCGATGACTCCGGCGGTCGACCCCGGCTACGTCATTGGCGACCGCGTCGTCCCCAAACGCGTCTACGACCCTGACAACCACCACCGCATCCCTCGCTATGTGCGGGGAGTCCCGGGCGTGATCGAAGTGGTGTGCGGCAACGATCGGCTCGCCGGGTACCGCGGCTACGACGTCATCGAGCCCGTGTACACCGTGCGTTTCGAGTCACTCGACGTGTGGGGGGCGCAGACCGCCGAGCCGCCCTACGCCATCCACGTCGACATGTGGCAGAGCTATCTCGACCCCTTGGAGTTTCCGTGACCGGCAGCCAACACGATCCCGACCATCACCACCATCACCACCATCACGACCACGATGGCGACGACGATCACGGGCACTCGCACTACGAGACGCCTGGCTCACGCAGGCCGCGTTCCGAGTTCGAGTTGCGCACCATGGCCCTCGAGGCCGCGCTGACCGAGAAGGGCATCGTCTCGACCGATTCGATCGACGCCTTCGTCGAGATCATCGAGCACCGGATGGGCCCGCACCACGGGGCGCGGGTCGTCGCCAAGGCATGGACCGACCCGTCGTTCAAGGCACGTCTACTGGCCGATGGCACCGCCGCAGTCGCCGAACTCGGCATCGCCGGGGCGGAAGGCGACAACGTGCGTGTCGTCGAGAACACCGCCGAGGTCCACAACCTTGTCGTTTGCACGCTGTGTTCGTGCTATCCCTGGCCGCTGCTCGGTGCCCCACCGATCTGGTACAAGAGCTACGCCTACCGGGCCCGGGCGGTCGCCGAACCCCGCGCGGTGCTGCGCGAGTGGGAAACAACCGTTGACCCGGACGTCGAGATCCGCGTGTGGGATTCGTCGGCCGAGGTCCGCTACCTGGTGCTTCCCGAGCGTCCCGCAGGCACCGACAGTCTTTCCGAGGAGGAACTCGCGGCCCTGGTCACCCGCGATTCGATGGTCGGCGTCGCTCGGGCGACATCCCCAGCCTGACCCACCCGAGTCAGCCAGCGAACGCCAGCAGGCGGGCGCGGGCGGCCCGCCATCGGTCGGCGTCGAAGCGCACGTCGGTCACGATGACACCCGCCGAATCGAAGGCCCGAACACCGAAGCCGGCCGCGTCGTCGATGCCATCGGGAGCGAGGCGATACATCTCGGTCTGCGCGTGACCCTCGTCGCCGAACGGCTCGCCAAGCACCGATCGCAACTCGTCGGCCGGCATCGACAACGGAGTCACCTCAATCGCAACACCGTCTTCCACGTAGTGGTACGCCGCCGATTCGACCCGTTCGTGGTGCAGGTCGTCGGTCGTCACGCCGGTAGTGGCGACGAGGCGTTCGAGGGCGATCACCCACGATTCGAAGTAGGGACGGTCGCCGGATTCGGCGATCGCCTCGATCAACCGACTGCGAAACGCCTCCCAGGGCAGACCGCGGCGTTCGACCAAGTCGAGCGCCAAGCCGTACGCCCGACCCTCCCAGGGCTCAGCGAACACCGGCTCACCATCAACCATCGGCGGCGCAGCCTCGCCAAGCACAGCAGCAAACGAGCGGACCGTCTCCGGAGAAGCTGTCATTGACCCCCACCCTATGTTCTCGGCGCGGGTACTGTCCGAAGTCGTGCGTACGCAGGTGGCAATCGTGGGTGGCGGACCGTCGGGGATGTTGTTGTCACATCTGCTCGGCCGGGCCGGTGTCGAGAGCGTGGTGATCGAACAGCGGTCGCGTGAGTACGTGCAGG
>JANNNL010000408.1:0-6335 GCA_031398525.1 Actinomycetes bacterium
GTTGGCAACTTCGCGCGAGCGATGATCGTCATCATCGTCCCGTAGCCGCTGACGACCAGCGGCAGGGGAGAGCGGGCAAGTACCGCGGCGACCTGGGCACGAAACTCCTCGCCTCGTACCGTGTGGGCCACGGCGATATCCGAGGTGTACAGCTCCGACAGAACCTTGACCCCGGCGCTCAGCGACGCGATGTTGTTGTTGAACGTGCCCGCGTGCGATATGCAGTCGGGGGAGTTGGGGTCGAACCTGCTCATCACCGCAGCCCGGCCCCCGAACGCACCGAACGAGAACCCGGCCCCGATGTACTTGCCGAACGTCTTCATGTCTGGCTCTGCCCCATGGAGGTCGGCAAGACCGTGGGCCCCGTGGCGTGACGTCATCACCTCGTCGAAAATCGTCAACACGCCGTTACTACGGGCCGCGTCGACCACGCCAGTGAGAAACCTGGGGGCCGCAGGAATGCACCCCGCACCGCCCATCATCGGTTCGACGATCACCCCGGCCAACTCGTGAGCATGCCGCTCGATCACCGCGGTTACCGACGCGAGATCATTGAACGATGCCATCAGCGTCGGATACGGGGCGCTCCACGGGGCGGGCTCGAGGCCGTAGTAGAGCACACCACCGTGGTATCCGTGTTCCATCACCAGGATCTTGGGCTTGCCGGTCACCAGCCGAGCGGCGGTGATCGCCATCAGGTTCGCCTCGGTCCCCGAATTGGTGAAGCGCACCCGGTCGACTCCGAACCGCTCGCAGATCAACCGGGCCAACTGCTCCTCGGCCGGGTGATGCCCGCCGACGCTCATGTTCGTCTGCAACGCGGCCATCACCGCATCGAGGGCTCGATGGTCGCTGTGCCCGAGCAGCCCGGCGGTGTAGTCGCCGAGAAAGTCGAGGTACACCCGGCCATCGGCATCGGTGAGATGCGAGCCGTTGCCGGCGACCAATGTGACGGGGAACGGTGGATAGTGCAGCACGGTGCGGGTGTTGCCGCCCGGCATGACCTCACTGGCCAATCGGTGGTGGCGATGGCTCTCGGTGTTGCGATCGAGATAGTCCTGGCGGGCCCGCTCCAGCGTGGCGATGAACGGCGATGTCATCGTCCCATCATCGCCGATCGCTTGTGGTGCCGCTGACGTTGGTTTGCTACGTCAGCGCGGCGTGCAACTGTTCGAGCAGCTCCGCCACTGCGGAGCGGTCGTCGGCCGACCCGAACACATACTGGTCGGGGCGGTAGAGCACCCCGGCTGCTCCGTGATCGTCGAGCCAGCCGGTAAGGCGACCGTCTGCGTCGTCCAACCGCCCGTCGCTTTCAGGATCGAGCGTTGCGAAGCGCCCACCGATCGAGGTGAACCAATCGAGCGTCGTTAGAGCGGCGACGCCTGCGACGGTACCGGTTCGAAGGAGCAGCACGAACCCGGGGAGCAACTCGTCGGCCCGCCGGGTCGCCCCATCGGCACCTCGCAGCGTGCCCTGCACCGACAGCGTTCCGGCGAGTGGGTCGTCACGATTGGCGTTCGACAACGGACCGCCCAGTCGGGGCGGGGGCGGAGGTGGGGCACCCGCCGCTGACCGCATCGCTTCGTCGCGACCGGCGGCAGCCATCGGGTCGAGCAGGCACGAGACCTTTCCCATCTCGACCGACACGTGAACGGCATGGTGAACGAACGGAAGCCGCTCGGGGGTGTACGTCTCGAGCAGCGTTGTGGGGCCGAGATCGCGCAACACGAGGTCGAGTTTCCAGGCGAGGTTGTTGGCGTCGCGGATGCCGGTGCACATGCCTTCGCCCATGAACGGTGGCATCACATGGGCGGCGTCGCCAGCAAGGAAGACCCGGCCGACTTGGAGGCTGTCGGCGATCAGCGAACGAAAGTTGTAGACCGCGTGGCGCACAAGTTCGGCGCGGTCTGGCCCGGTGGCGTCACCGAGCATCTCCCAGATTCGGCCCGGGTCGGCCCAGTCGTCGGGCGTTTCGCCGGGGAGCAACATGAATTCCCAACGGCGGTGGCGGGTGCCGTTGCCCACGATGGTCACCGGCCGCTTCGGGTCGCACATCTGGCAGGCGGTCGGCAGATGATTGAAGTCAGCCATGTCATGCGGACGGATGTCGACGACCAGCCAGTTTTCCGAAAAGCCCAGATCGACCTGCGGAATTCCGACCGCTCTGCGCACGATGGAGTTCGCTCCGTCGGCTCCGATGACGTACTGCGCCCGGATGGTCGCGGACTGGCCCCGATCAGATGTCGCCGTGATCGAAACGGTGTCGGCGGTCTGGGAGACGCTTTCGACCGCCCACCCGAGCAGGACGTCGACCGAGTCCTCGCGAGCGACCCGGGCACGCAGGGCGAGTTCGAGTGTGGGTTGATGGAAGAGGACGTCGGGCCATCCCGACGAGTGCGGGGGGATCTGGATTTCGAGGATCGGCCGGCCGTCTGCGCCGAACCACGTGTACTGGCTGACCGGGAGCAACTCGTGAGCAATCTCGTCGATCACGCCGAGATTCTGCATGACGCGCAACACCTCACCATCGGCGCGCACCGCCCGAGGGAGCGGGTAGATGTCGTGGTGTCGTTCGATGACTGCGACCCGGTGGCCGCACCGACCGAGCAACGCCGCCAGCGTCTGGCCAACAGGGCCGTAGCCGACGATCGCGACGTCGTACATCTCTTCGGCGGGAGCGGTGGTCACTCGGTCAGCCTGCCTTGGCTACGGGCTGGTGACCCCAGATGCTGATCGAATCGTAGGCCCGGTTCTCGTCCCAATCGTCGCCGACCTCGCGGGCGCCGTGACCGACCTCGATCATGAAGCCGGCGGGGGTCATCGTGTAGAAGCTGAACATCTTGTCGTTGTCGTGCTTGCCGAGGCCCATCGGGATCGTCAGCCCGGCGTTGGACGCCCGGTCGAACGCCTTGCCAACATCATCGGCATCGTTGGCCTCGACCATGAAATGGTGCATCATCTGCGGCGAGGGCGGCCCTGGCGGGCAGACCAAGGCCAGCGTGTGGTGCCGAGGATTGCCGTGATAGAAGCGGCCCGAGACCACCACACCCGGCGCGACCTGCAGGTCGAGCCAGTCGGTCTGGCGCAGCCCGAGTCCGTCGACGACGAATTTGTGGGCCGCCTCGGCGTCGGACACGGTGAAGACGCAGTGCCCGAATCCCATCGCCCCGGTCTTGAATCCACCCGGCATCAGATCCGATGCGAACGGCTCATCGGCGGCTGCGAGGCCGTGGACAATCTCGACCGGGACACCCCACGGTGCCGTGGTGCGCCACAAACCCTCGACCCGGCGGGCCGTGCACTCCGCCGCCGTGCCGGTCTCGACCTCGTAGCCGAGCTTGGTGAGTCGAGCAGCAACTGCCTCGGCGGTCGTGGCGTCGGCTACTGCAAACCCGATTACCGTCGCGTCGTCGGCTGCGCCCTCGGTGACCAGGATTCGCTGGGCCCGATCGTCGTTTCGCCAGGTTGAAGTCCCGCCACGCGAATCGCCGGGCACGAGACCCGCAACACCGGTGAGGATCGATGTCAAGCCGTCGACGTCGGCGACTTCGACCCCGAGATAGGCGAGTTCAATGGTCATGTTCATGCCTCCACAAAGTTGTTGATGATCGATCCGATGCCTTCGATCGTCGAGACCAGCACAACCTTCCACGTTTCGGCCGCCCTCGATTCATACACCGGCGTTCCAACTCCCGTCGACACCACGGCGTCGACGTAGCCTCCGGCGATGCAGACCGCCATCGTCACGGGTGCCACTCGCGGGATCGGACGGGCCACCGCGGTGGCCTTGGGTGCGCTCGGCTACCACGTGGTCGTCACCGGCCGGACCCGACATGAGGGTGACGCGGCCGCGCTGCCCGAGGCTTCCGCTCTCACCGAGTTCGCCCACCTGCCGGGCAGCCTGACGACGACCGTGGCGTTGATCGAGCAGGCCGGGGGACACGCAACGCCACTGGTGCTCGATCTACTGGAGCGTGACACCCTCCAACCCGTCGCGCTGGCCGCTATCGAGGCGTTGGGACACGTCGATGTGCTCGTCAACAACGCGATCTACGTTGGCCCTGCGGGTACGGCGCGGTTCCTCGACACCCCACCCGACGAGTTGGAACGGCGGTTGTACGCCAACGTGGCCGCCCAACTGGTATTCATGCAGCCGATCCTGCGTCACATGGTCAGCCGCCACGCAGGCGTGATCGCCAACGTCACCAGCGCCGCAGGGTACGCGCCGCCCACTCAAGCCACCGGGCAGGGCGGATGGGCGCTGAGCTACGGCGTGTCGAAGGCCGGACTCCACCGGATCGTCGAACAGTTGGTCGTCGAACACCCCGGCGACGGAGTGCGCTTCCTCAACGTCCAGCCCGGTTTCGTCGCCACCGAGCGAGTCCTCGCCGCGGGCGCGAAGCTTCAGTTCGTCGCCGATCACGCCGCACCGGTCGAGATCGTCGGCCAAGCGTTGGCCCGCATTCTCGACTCAGCCGACGACTTCGCGCAGGGTACTAACGTCCAGATTCAGGACCTGGCTCGCACCTGGGGACTGTTGCCCGCGTAAGGTCGCGTCGGTCAGCAGGAGGCATCGTGGGACGCATTGAGGGGAAGGTGGCCGTGGTCACCGGGGGAGGCGACGGGATTGGACGGGCGATCTGCCGCCGGTTCGCCGCTGAGGGAGCCCACGTTCTGGTCGCTGAGATCAACGAGGCGAACGGTCAGGCTGCGGCCGACGAACTTGTCGCGGCTGGAGCCGACGCGGTGTTCCTGCGGACCGACGTGCGCTCGAAACCCGACAACCTGGCGATGATCACCACAGCGGTCGAACGGTGGGGGACCGTCGACATCCTGGTCAACAACGCATGGGGCGGCGGCCGGATCGGGCGGGTCGAGAACAAGTCCGACGAGCTGATCGCCCACGGGATGAACATGGCGTTCTACGGACCGATGTGGGCGATGCAGGCGGCATTCCCGCACATGAAGGCGCAGGGTTGGGGGCGGGTGATCAACCTCTGCTCGCTCAACGGGGTGAACGCCCACATGGGCACCCTCGAGTACAACGCGTCGAAGGAGGCGTTGCGGGCGCTGACCAGGACCGCAGCCCGCGAGTGGGCGCCGACCGGGGTGACGGCCAACGTGATCTGCCCGGGCGCAAAGACGGCAGCTTTCCGGGCGTGGGCGGCCGCGAATCCCGAGATGGCCGCAGGGGCCGAGTTGCTCAACCCAATGGGGCGGATGGGTGATCCCGACGACGACATCGCCCCGGTTGCGCTGTTTCTTGCATCGGACGACAGCCGGTTCGTGACGGGTCAAACGATGTTCGTCGACGGCGGCAGCCACATCAACGGCTCCGTCTGGATCCCCGACTTCTCGGTTGAAGACGCAGCCAACTCGTGAGCACGCCAGTATTATCCGTCTGCTCCCGTAGCCTGACCAATCCGCCCGTCGACCCTGACCAGGTAGTCGCCTAGTGGCGCCGACGCTTGAGGAACATCCGAGTGACCACAATTGGCCGCCTCCTCGGCGTTGATACCGGCGGTACCTTCACCGACGCCGTGCTCTACGACGAGACGTCTCGGACCGTCGTTGCCAAGGCCAAGTCACCGACTACGCACGACGATCTAGCGATCGGGATCAGCGGTGCAATCGACGCAGTCCTCGCTGCCGGCGGGGTCGCGCCGTCGCTGATCGAGCTCGTCGCCCTGTCGACCACTCTGGCCACGAACGCCCTCGTCGAGGGCCGCGGCCGGCCGGTGGGATTGGTCGTCGTTGGCTTCGAGCCCGCCGTCCTGGAACGTGCTGGCCTCGCCGATGCCCTCGCTGGTGACCCGGTCGTCTTCCTCCCCGGCGGACACAGCGCCCACGGCAACGAACTCGCCCCGTTCGACGCCTCGCAACTGGAGGAATGGCTGGGCGGGTTGCCGTCGACGATTGAGGGTTTCGCCGTCGCGTCGCAGTTCAGCGTGCGCAACCCGGCCCACGAGCAGGCCGCGCGAGACGCTATTCGTCGGCACACGGGTCGCCCAGTGAGTTGCAGTTTCGAGCTGTCGGCCCAGCTCAACGGCCCAAAACGAGCCGTGACCGCAGTGCTCAACGCCCGGCTGATCCCGATCATCGACCAGCTCGTCACGACAATGCGGTTCACTCTGGCCGCGCGGGGCATCAGCGCTCCGCTGATGGTTGTGCGGGGCGATGGTTCACTGGTGTCCGCCGACTTCGTGGCCGACCGGCCGATCGAGACGATCCTCTCCGGCCCTGCCGCCAGCATCGTGGGCGCCCGCTGGCTGACCGGCGAGGCGGATGCGCTGGTTTCGGACATCGGCGGCACGACGACCGACGTGGCCCTTCTG
>JANNNL010000417.1:0-3500 GCA_031398525.1 Actinomycetes bacterium
CCCCCCCCCCCCCCCCCCCTCGCCACCCCCCCCCCCCCCCCCCCCAATTGGGGTGTGGTGGGCCCCACCCCGCCCCCCCCCACTCCCCGAAACCCGCTTCGGGCCCGTACACCTCCAATCCGAAAGCTGAAAGCAGGACACCATGGACCGCACCGCCGATCGTCTCGACATCATCGAGTTGCTCCACCGCTACTCGTGGGCGATGCTCGACAAGGATTGGGCCGCCTGGCAGTCCTGTTTTGCCGAGGGAGCGCATGTCGACTACACCACCGCCGGTGGTATCGCCGGAACCCCAGCCGAGGCCGCCGCATGGCTGGAAACGACGATGTCGATGTTCGCCATCACGGCCAGCCAGGCCTCGAACGCGGTTGTGACGTTCGATGGTGAAAACGGCGATGATGAGGCCAAGGTCCGCTCGATGTACCGCATGGTGATGAAGATTGACGGCGGTGCCGGCGCTCCGACCTACATGGAAGCCCAGGGCGCCTACGCCGACACGATGGTGCGCACCGCCGACGGCTGGAAGCTCGCCGACCGCTACGAGCATCTGTTGTACGTCCGCTGAGCCCTTGAAACCAGTTCTGGTGACCATGGTCATCTGATATGGTCATTTCGTGACGACGACGATTCAAGCGGGTGATTTCAAAGCGCGGTGCCTGGCGATTCTCGATGAAGTGGCCGAGACCGGCGACGACATCATCGTGACGAAACGAGGCAAGCCCGTTGCTCGGTTGGTCCCGCTGGAATGGCCGTCTGTCGCGAATCTGCTCGGTAGCGTTCGGTTCGTCCATGATGACGATGACTTGTTGTCAACCGACGAGGTCTGGGATGCGGAGCTGTGATCCTCCTCGACACGCATGCCTGGGTCTGGTTGGTCAGCGATCCTGATCGCCTGTCGTCGACATCACATGACGTGATAGTCGGTGCAGAAACACTGGCAATCAGCGCTGTCAGTGCCTGGGAGGTCGGAATGTTGATCGCCAAAGGTCGGATCGAGGTTGACCGCGATCCCCGAGTTTGGCTTCGCCAGGCCGTAGCGGTTGAGAAATTGCGGGTGATCGATCTTGACTGGACTGTGGCGATGACGGCGTCTGGCCTCGATGGTCTGCACGGCGATCCGGCCGATCGAATGATCGTGGCGACCGCGGTTCGTCAGCGGTGTCCGCTCGTCACCAAGGACGCCAGAATCACTGACTGGAGCCGGCGGACCCGTTCAATCTCCGCAATCTGGTGACCGGGCGATCACCTGGCTTCAGCCTTTGATGAGGTCGGGGCGGCTGGTGGTGAGCATGCGGGTGAAGCCGTCGCGCCAACCGACTGAGCAGCGGAACCCGGTCGCCCGCTGCTTGGAGAGTTCGGGAACGATCGCCGCGATCGTTGCTTCCGTCGGCTTGAAGGTCGGGGCCAACCCGGTCAATTCCCCCAACATCGAGCACCACTCCTCGACGCTGGTCACCTCGTCGCCGCCCCAGTTGATGGCCGGCGCGTCGGGGGACGCGTACGACATCAGGTAGGGGATCGAGGCGTTGATGTCGTCGGCGTGGATTGGTGTGTACGACGTTGGCTGGTTCACATGAACCGGGATCGGGATGTTGCGTTCCATCATCATCAGGTGGAACAGTGGCCAGCCGTAGGTGTCACCGTAGGGCACGTTCAGGCGAGCAATCACCGTCGGCACCCCGAGTCGGCGGGCGGTGTGGGCGACGAGCACCTCACCGGTGATCTTCGAGATCGAGTACGACGCCATGCCCATCATCGGACGATGCGAGTCACCGAGCGGGGCGTCCTCGGTGCGCGGCGACTGCCCGGCCGGCTCGTAGACCGCCGTCGAGGAGCAGTGGAAGAACTGCACATCGGCCCCGCGCTCGTGGGCGGCGGCTAGTAGGTTTGCCGAGCCGTGGGCGTTGGTCGCCATCGCTGCGGTGAAGTCGGGGGCCTTCGAGACGGCGAAGTGGGCAACCAGGTCGAGTCCCTCGGGCACCTCGTCGAACCGGCCTTCGCCGAGATCGACGCTGACGGTGGTGACCCCGGCCTCTTCGAACGGAGCCCGCTGGGCATCGTCGGCAAACCGGGCCGCGCCGTAGACCGTGTTTCCCGCCGCGGCCAGCGACTTGGCCAACGGGCCGGCGACCCAGCCGGTGACGCCGGTCACGAGAACCCGCTGGCCGGGGATCGGGGTAACGGTGGGAGCGTTGGTCATCGGGTCACCACAATTCGTCGGTGTAGGTATCGGTGCCAAACACCGTCTGGATGAAGGGCGCCGTCCACAGGTGCGTGGCGAGGCCTGAGGCTTCGAGTTCGGCGCCGTAGCGGCCGTAGCCCTCGTCCCACCCAACAGCTGGGTCGTGGGTGAGGAAGTGGAGTTGGATGAACCGGCGGTCGGCATTGGTCATGCGTGGCACGTCGGGCGGGGCGTCGGCGAGGAGCGGCAACGGCAATGCGTAGTTGAGCAGGTCGGGTCCCCACGGCTCACTCATTGCCCGCGGTCCCCAGGTCTCGCGGGTCCACTCCTCGATCCGTACGTGCTCGACGCCGTCGGCCAACTCGCCGACGTTTACCACGAGGCCGGCATAGCTGCGGTCAAGCGCCAACTCGATGGTCGTGCCTTCGTTGTCGCGCTGCATCGACCATGCGTTGTCGTACAGCACGGTGTGGATATGGGTGCGTTCCTTGAACATCCGACCGTTGGCGTGGAGCCATTTCACCTGGTCAACCGACCAGCGATTCCACTCGTCGTGCTTGCCTTTGAGCACCCAGTACAGTGCCAGGAACGACCCGGCCATCGGGTCGGGCGTCATCGGGCTGACCGCCGGATAGCGAAGATCCTTCAACCGTTTGGTCGCGACGAATCGGTCACCAGCGAAGTTGTCGGGGGCGATCATGCAGCCCGAGTAGAAGTGGTCGTGCTCGTACCAGCGGTTGTAGGCCACCTCGACCCCGCGGTCGGGCTCGACCATCGTGAACAGCATCGTGCCGACCTTGATCGGATAGTCCTTCATGTTGTGCGACCGTAGCGGGATGGCCGGGAGCCGGGTGGACCGGAGGACTCAGGCGGCGGCAGACGGCACGGAGCCGGGACGTTCTAGGCGGCCGTCGGGATGGATGGCGAAACGCTCAGGTTCGGTGCCGTGGACCGGGTCGTCAGAGGGCCACGGCCACCCTCCGAACTGAGTGCGTTGATAGTCGCGAAATGCCCGCTCGATCTCGGCTTGAGTGTTCATCACGAACGGTCCGTACTGCGCAACCGGTTCACCAATCGGCCGGCCTTGGAGCACCAGACATGACACGGTGCCGGTAGGCGATTCCAATGACACGGCAACATCGGAACGAACGACGACACCGGTCGGTGACGCGACGGGAGCGCCGTCGAGTAACAGGCCGTCCCCGGCATACACGTAGACAGTCCGGGCCGTTTCGGCATGGTCCGCCGGAGGCAGGGTGTATTGGGCTTCGGCCAGCAGATCGATGTGCCAAATCGCCAGGTCCGAGCGAGGATCGGA